>PLXB01000434.1 GCA_003151215.1 Ignavibacteriota bacterium | reverse complement strand
ACGTGTAGCACAAAGCTGCCGGAATCAGCAGGAGAGCCAGCATTTCGAAGAAATTAGACAGCGTCGTCGGGTTTTCATACGGATGCGCCGAATTGACGTTATAAAATCCGCCGCCGTTTGTGCCAAGTTGCTTGATCGCAACCATCGAGGCTGCAGGTCCCGTCGAGACCTTCACCGTATCACCTTGCATGGAGATAACTTCTTTCGCTCCATGAAATACCGAGGGAGAACCGTTGATCATCAGCAATACAGCAACAACTACAGATAGTGGAAGGAGAATCCTGGTGCACGATCTTACCAAATCATTATAAAAATTGCCAAGATTACTTCCGCTCTTCGATGCTAAAGCCCTGTATAACGCTGCGAGTGCTGCAATCCCGGTTCCGGCAGATACGAACTGCAAGAAAGTAAAAACCAGTGTTTGCGTGAAATACGAAGCACCGGTCTCGCCCGAGTAATGCTGAAGGTTCGTATTCGTCATGAAACTGATCGCCGTATTGAATGCAAGCGATGGCTCCATTGAGGGAATATTATCCGGATTCCAGAACGGATGCCATGTCTGCGTAACGAGCGCAACGATTGCCCAGACAAACCAAATAAGATTGATCATAAGCAATGCCTTTAGACTCTGCTTCCAATTCATCGGTTCATTCGGATCTATTCCGGAAATTTTGAAAAAGAATTTTTCAATCGGAGAAAACCAATCGAAAAAAGTTTTCTCAGCAGCAAATACTTTTGCGATATACTTGGCGAGCGGAAGGGCAAGCACGATCATCAAAAGAACGATAATGATAACACTGAGAATATCCATAAGATGTTATTATTTGTACGACGAGCGTATTAAAATTTCTCCGGTTTAATGAGCACGTAACCGAGATAAATGAAAAGCAGAATACTGATGATAAAAAGTGTAAGCATAGTCGTAAATCCGCTGTGGCGGGGTTTATAATTTATCAAATGCATCGACGCTTTTGAAGAAAAGCCCGAAAAAGACTAATCCCAAAACCGTAAGTCCTGTAAAAAGCGGTATATCCATAGGGCATGAGTATTATTGAGAAATGAGAAGCGTGCAATAAACATGCCAGAAAAAAGGCGTGATTTTGAAGGACTAACTCGGTTATTGAAACTCTATTTTCTCAAAACGACAAGAATCTTTTCATTCTGAGAATTCTCTTATGGATGGAAAATGAAAAGGCAAAGCCACCTTATGGCTTATCGATTTTTTCTTCTTCAAGATGGAAGATTTCCATGATTTCTTTCCTGGATTTTGCCTGAAGGAAGGCATCTCGTGCCGAAGCCGAATTCAAAATTTTTGATGCGCGTGAAAGCAGAATAAGGCGCAGTTTTGTGTCGCTTTCGCGGCGAACCATGAGCATAACTAGCCGAACAGGGTTATTATCCAGTGACTGGTATTCAACAGGTTCTGCCGTTACTCCGAAGGCAAGAACGATGTCATCGACTCCGTTGCTTTTTCCATGAGGGACAGCACATCCGTGGCCTATTCCCGTACTCATTATTTCCTCGCGTTCGAGGATCGCATTCCTGACCTCTGCTTTGTTGTGAACTTTCGGATTGCGGGCTGCTATCTCGATCATCCGGTCAAGCAACTCTTCTTTCGATCGTGCTGTAATGCCGATCTCAATATATTCCGGGCGTAAATAATCAGTCAATATCATAAAATAACTAATACCAATAATTGTGCCAGATGAGAAAAATGCTTTTTACTCCTCATTCTCAAATATATATAGGAGCCCTTTCTCAGGATGATAGAAACTTTTACAAAATGATATTGATATAACATAGGAAGTCGAGACATTAGGGAATGAGGATGCCGATTATAGGATTTCTTCTTATTCATTCCGTCGTTACAGCATTCTCATTCATTGTAAACCAATGCAGGCGCGTCTTTTACTCAACCAATTTGTTTATCGGCTTCGGGGCGGATTTTTGATCCGGTCGGTTCTGATTGCCGTTTCAATTGGTCTGATTGGGGCTATCCTTTCGAGAATGGAATCTGCTTTCCCGGCGATCCATTCATGGCTGCCGAACTTTTTTCTTATTTCAGGTCTGGATAGCCAGACTGCCCAAATAATACTGAGTACGATTGCCTCATCGACGATGACGATCGTTTCCATTGTTTTTGCTATGTTACTTATGGCGTTGACACTTGCTTCGATGCAATTTTCACCGCGGATCATGGTTGGGTTCACAAGTGACGGAATAACGCAGCAAACACTTGGCATTTTTTTGGGTACATTTCTTTATTGTTTGGCTGCCTTACCTTCGGTACATGCTGAACCGGTGCAACTCGTTCCTGTGCTGACAGTCATTGGGGCAATGCTTCTGGCCTTGGCTTGTGTGATCTGGCTTATCTTTTTTATCTATCATATCTCACAATCAATCAGCGTGAATCAAATCGTGCATAGGATCGCACGCGAAACGGAATCGATGATCGACGACATGATGCCGATGCCCCGGCTTAGCGGAAGGATGGGAGAACATGATGGCCTGCTATCGAGTGATAAAGAGACGCCGATCCTGAGCGTTTCTTCCGGATACGTGCGGTTTATCGAAAACAACAGGCTTTTATCTCTGGCGAAAGAAAATCATGTGGTGATTCGGGTCGTTCGGCGCGTGGGCAATTTTGTGCCTGAGGGTATTCCAATAATGATGGTATCGTCGAAGGGCAATCTACCTTCCGAAGAGCTCCGGAAAGATCTTCGTGGAACCTTTGATATCGGGCCGACGCGCACGCTGCAGCAAGACATCGAATTCGGTATTTTACAAATCGTCGATATCGCTCTGAAAGCTATTTCTCCTGCCGTGAACGACCCAAGTACAGCCATTACCTGCATCGATCAACTGAGTAGTATACTTATTCGGTATGCATCGAGGCAGCCACAGGAAACAGTCCTTTCCAGTACGCCCGGAAACGTAAGAGTTGTGATCCCGCCGCTCCGCTTTAGTCGGCTTTCAGAAACGGCATTCGAGCAGATACGGCTCTATTCAAAGAGTGATGTTGCTGTGAGCATGCGAATACAGCGGGCATTGAATGATATTTCGATGACCATATCGGATTGGGACGACCGGAAATTACTCGCGGCATTCGGAAGAAGAATTGTAACCGGATGTGCCGAACATCTTAACCAGGAGGAGATGCGCGAAATTCTTATCCGGCAGTCTGCTCTCGAAGAGTTGGCCAGTGAATTTTATTCCACTCTCAATTCCAACTCTGTGGGCTAAGGGAGGAATTCAGTTATTCAACTCCGAATTCTTTCAGCTTACGATAAAGTGTCGCCGTTCCGATTCCCAGAAGTTTTGCAGCCTGGGCCTTATTCCCATCGGCCAGCTTCAAGACCTTCAAGGTATGTTCTCTTTCAACTTCATCGAGTGTACGAACGCCACTTCCATTACTTGCAGGACCTCCTGGTTTTTGTATTTCCTCGGGCAAAAGATCGGCAGTCAATATACTTCCGGATGAGAGAATCACCGCTCGCTCGATAGCATTTTTCAACTCACGGATATTTCCGGTCCAGCGATGAGTTTTGATAAGCTGTTTGAACTCGTCATTCATCCCGGTAATAAGCTTTTGCAAACTGTCAGAAAAAACGGCAATAAAATGCATTGCAAGTAATTCGATATCATCCTGCCGCTCCCTGAGCGGGGGAAGATAAATCGTAAAACCGTTGATACGGTAATAAAGATCTTCACGGAAATGTTTATCTTCGATCGCTAATTTCAGATTTGCATTTGTTGCGGCAATGATTCGTATATCGACTGAACGTGGTTTTGTCTCTCCTAATCTGGTCACTGTTCTGCTTTCGAGCGAACGAAGAAGTTTTGTCTGCGTTTCCGGCGTCATATCGCCGATCTCATCGAGTAGGATCGTTCCGGTATCAGCTTCTTCGAAGAAACCGATCTTATCAGATATAGCTCCTGTAAATGCCCCTTTCTTATGACCGAACAGCTCTGATTCCTGCAGATCTTTTGGTATTGCACTGCAATTGATCGCAACGAAAGGCCTATTGCGGCGTTTCGAAGACCTGTGAATCGCTTCGGCAAAAAGCTCTTTTCCTGTTCCTGTTTCACCGAGAAGAAGTACAGTTGTATCGGTTTGAGCAACCATTTTTGCTAGCTCAACTGCCTTTGAGAACGACTCCGATTTCCCAATAAGTTTTGAAAATTCGACCTTTGATTCTACTCGGCGCTGAAGATCGCGAAGCTGTCTTCGCAGTGCCGCTTTTTCCGATGCCTTTTCAATCGTAAGAATTATTTTATCGTCATCGTCGCCTTTGGTGATGTAATCGAAAGCTCCACTGCGCATTGCTTTTACGCCGTCTTCGATCGTGCCGAACGCTGTAATCACGACAACTTCAATATCAGGATTGAGCGTTTTTAGATCTTCAATAAGCTCAATTCCATTGGCATCGGGAAGGCGCACATCGGTGACCACGACGGAAATGCGTTCACGCGATAATATTTCTTTCCCCTGCTTTGCTGTTTCTGCCTGAAAAATATCATATCCCTCCAGCTTCAACACTTGTGTGAGCAGGGTGCGAAGCGAAGTTTCATCGTCGATGATCAGCAGTGGAAGAGTTTTCATGTACTAAGAGTAAATCTGAATGTACTTCCCTTTCCGAACTCGCTTTCCGCCCAGATCTTCCCCCCATGTGCTTCGATGATCTCTTTCGAGATGGCAAGCCCAAGGCCGACCCCGGTGTGATGTTCTGCCTGCTTTGTTGAAGCCTGAAAAAATTTATCGAATATCCTGCTCAGATTCTGCGGTTCAATACCGGCGCCAGTATCTGCTACGGAGAATTCTACCTTGTTACCATCCGACGCTATTCGAAGAATCACTTTACCGTTCGAAGGCGTGAAGCGGATAGCATTACTTAGGAGATTAATCAGTACCCAGGCAACTTTGCTCTCATCAGCTTTTACGGACGGCAGGCTGTCAGGAAGATCGATCTCAAGATGCACTTGCTTCTGATCTGCTTGAAGCATTGTCGGCGTGACTGCAGCATCGACAATGTTTTCCGGAGCGACCGGTTTCATATGCATCAATTCCGTACCGACTTCGGCGCGCGAAAGCTCGAGCAGTTCGCTGACGATCCGTAAAAGACGCCTGATTTCCTGCTTCA
>PLXB01000042.1 GCA_003151215.1 Ignavibacteriota bacterium | reverse complement strand
CGGCCGTGACCGACTGGACGGCGAACGCCGCCTGCACGCGGGGCGGCGCGGGGGGTGGTGGTGGCGGCGGTGGAGGTGGCGGCGGAGGTGGCGGCGGCAGCGAAACAGGAATGGAGCTTTTCAGTGGGGCCAACCGGAATATATTACGTTTATAACCGCTGAGTCGGGGCAACTGCTTGTCAAGCAGAGATATATTTATTTTTTTATCATTCAGTTGAGTAGTCTCGGGTTTGATTTTTCCCGGAGTACTGCCTGAAGTATATTTAAGACGGCCAATCGATTGTTGCTTCGGCGTACGAAAATATGCATAAGCAACTGCAATGACAAGCAGCAGCAGCAGTATTAAGAGAAGTAACTTCTGCCGGTTCATTGTCCCTCCGGCCTTAAATATACGGTCAACGTGAGCTTCAATTCCACAGAATCCCCGGTCGCATCGACGTTACTCAGACTGATATTATCTATCGAAAGGATTTCCTTCTTCTGTCCAATGTCTGCAATAAAACTCTTGATACCGGCATATTTCCCGGTAACATTCAAGACAAGCGAATATGCAATGAGATCTTCATTCTTCACATGAGAAACAGTGTAGGTAATTCCTTTACATGACAACGAATTATGCGCAGCTGTTTCGAAAAGACCGCCAACAAAACGGGCAAAATCCTTTTTGGGGAGAATTCGGGCACGCCAATCCTTAAGGTCGATTTCGCCCTGTCTGCAAATTGCGGCGATATCGACAACGCCTCTTCCTGAAGCGGCATCACGTTTTTGAGTCCAGGTGTTCTGGAGCGACTCAATTCCACGTTGCTGGAGTAAAGAAGTGTACAGATAAAGGCAGATATTCACCGCCAGGAGAACGGCGATAAGTATTATCCATTTCGGAGCAGCCTTTAAATATTCTAATACCAATCTCACATTCATTTCATCGCCACACGACAGCTCACGCTAAAGTTTATCCCCTGGCTGTTATCCTTGAGCGTTAGATTGCTCTGACTGGACAAAAAAATATCGGTAAAAAATGACGATCCTTCAAGCTGCTCCATAAATATCTGTAACTTTGAATAGCCTCTTGCAATTCCGGCAAGTTTAAGCCCATGCCCGTTCAGTTCCGGTTCAATCGAAGTTATTGCCAGTCCGTCAGGAACTACGAGCTCAAGGTTATCCAGCAGAATAAGCCAGTTGTATTTATTTTTGTCAATCAGGCTATTTGCAAAACTAATTTTCCCGAGAAGAGCCTGGTATTCTTTTTCCGTAACACCTTTGCTTGACACTTTGAACCTGGCATCATGCGCAGCAATTGCACTGGCGATACGATCGGTTTCATCAATATTGCCGACCAGAGTGCGGATGTTAAGAAAGAGGAATACTGACATTATCACAAAAGATACTGAGAGAATAAGTCTGAGTCTGATTGTGTCAATGTATAGTTTCGTTGCCAGGTTTATTTTGAATTTCATCAGAGATTCCTGATTGCAGCGCCGACTGCCGCGGCCGTTGACTTTATCGTCCTGACGTCTGAAATATAGTCATTAATTTTGGAAACCACCCGGCCGGCATCAAGGAATACCGGTTCAAGTCCGGTGGCTTCCGCAGCAACTGATCGAAAAATATCTGCATCACCATTAATGTCGACACAGAGAACTTCGTTTATTGAAAAACCGGGTTGCCGGTCTTTATAGAACTGGAGAGAACTGCTGATTTCCCGGTAGACCCTGTTGGCGCTGCGGGAATCTCCGGGAAGTTCCTTGGAACGATAAAACTGCAACAGACCATTATTGAAGATCAGAACACTTAATGTTGATTCATGATTAACCAGCATTACCGCATTATCAGTGATATCGAGGCGGTTGGAAAAAAGTCGGCAGATATTAAAGGTCGTAAAATCGATAAAATTCGCCTGAAGTCCGGCAGAAGCCAGACAATCCTCGAACTGATGGATTATTTTCCGCGAAACAAGCGAAACCAACGCCGAAATCTCGCCAGACTCTTTTTCTTGCAATATTTGATAATCGAGATGCAACTCATTGACATCAAAAGGAAAACTTTTTTTCATTTTCCAGCGGATAATATCAGCACCTTCGTCACGAGATTTGAATCGCGTGTCTAGATCGAGCAGGATAACGCGACCTATTCCATCAGGGAGTGATACGGAAACTCGATTCGTTTTAGTCAGCAACTTGAGATACGCATCGCGAATACCGGCAACAAAAACATCCTGATTAATGATATTTTCATCTCTTACGGATACTCTCAGGGTGCCCTGAGGAAATGAGATAGCTGAGAACGCCTCCAGTTTCGGTGCGGTCGACTTCCCTCCGACAAGGGCAAACCTGGCGCCATCACAGCATATTTCGATTCCTATTGCTTTGGAAGAATAAAACATAGAACACCTGTCAGATTATTGATTGAAGCTTTTTACCTGTCTGATCTACACAGTTATCAGTAATGCCGGAAAGTCACTCAACAAATGTAACTCGGTTAATTTCGCGCAATGTCGTCTTACCTGCAAGAACTTTTTCCACTGCTGATTCGCGGAGAAACATTGTACCCGCCTCACTTGCTGCTTTCTTAAGCACAACTACTGATGATTTTGCAATAATCAGTTCCCTGATATTGTCATTCAGGTCGAGCAGTTCTACAATAGCTTCCCTGCCTCGATATCCGGTATGGTTGCATTCATCACACCCCTTGGCATCATGGAAGTTAGCCTCACGACATTTCGCGGGGTCGATTGCCGATTCTATCAATTCTTCGTCAGAGAGCTGAACGGGATATTTGCATTTCTCACACAGTTTGCGAACAAGGCGTTGCGCCATTACGCAGTTCAAACACGCAACGAAATTATATGGATCAATTCCCATGTGAATAAATCTACCAAGAACGTCGAATACATTATTGGCATGCACGGTCGTAAAGACAAGATGGCCGGTAAGTGCCGACTGCACGGCAATTTGCGCTGTCTCGGGATCCCTTATCTCCCCGACCATGATTTTGTCGGGGTCGTGCCGTAATATGGATCGAAGGCCTCTAGCGAAGGTCAAACCCTTCTTTTCATTAACCGGGATCTGTACAATTCCCCTCAGTACATACTCAACCGGGTCTTCGATCGTAATAATTTTCTCTTCACCGGTATGAATTTCTGAAAGGGCTCCATAGAGGGTAGTAGTTTTACCGGAACCGGTCGGTCCTGTTACGAGAACCATTCCATACGGCTCCCGGATCATTTTGCGAAACCGTTTAATCTCTCGTGCAGGCATGCCAAGGGTATCAAGGGTGAGACCCTTGAGATCGGAAGCAATGCTTTCCTTGTCGAGTATCCTGATGACAGCATCCTCGCCAAAGGCGCTCGGCATAATCGACACGCGGAAATCGATTGATTTGTTATTGATCCTGACTTTGAACCGGCCGTCCTGCGGAATACGCCTTTCGGATATATCGAGCTCACTCATTACCTTGAGACGGGAAATGATGGGACCCTGGAAATGAATATCCAGCGGTTCGGTAGCTTTATAAAGAACCCCGTCGACCCGGTATTTTATGACTACACCTTCAAATGCTGCTTCAATGTGAATATCACTCGCGCGCTTGTTTAAAGCATCTATAATCGTAGAATTCAGAAGCTTGATTATCGGACTGGTATCGGCAGAAACTTTTTCCACCGAAAGAATTTCTTCGCCCTTATCGGTCTCCTGAACCAGTTGCAGCATGAAATCTTCGGAAACTTCCTTGAGAACACGACTGGTCCCTTCACCTTTTTTCAGTAACTGGCTTATTGCCAACTCAGTTGCAAGTTTGACGATAATCGGCCGACCGAGAAGCATTTCTATGTCATCAAGTTTGAGTATATCAGTCGGATCGGAAACTGCCAGTACGAGTGACTCTCCAAGAAGTTCGAGGGGAATGAAATTGTAACGATATGTAGCATCAGACGGAATCGAATTCACAATGGCTTCGTCCATCCTGAAATCCTGAAGATCTATATATTCCAGCCCGAATTGCTCAGCAAGGGCGCGCGTCACCTCTTCCTCGGTAATAAATCCTTCCCTGATGCATATTTCACCAAAGCGCAGCTCTTCAACAGCAAGCTTGTCCATCACGTACATGTGCTGGGATGGCGTCAGCTTGCCGGAGTTTACGAGAATATCACCTATCTTGAATCTGTTGAACATTTGGTTCATAGGGCTCACACATCAATAACAATACAAAAACATACAGGCATTCCCGAACCGTGCTAATTCACGGTGCCGGCTATTTTAAAAATAGGAAGATACATGGTAATTATAATTACACCTACTACAAGTCCGACAACCAGCATGATAGCAGGTTCGATAGCAGTCGTAAGAATATGAAGATTTGTATCTATTTCTTCCTCTAGATAATCGGAAATCTCTCCAAGCATTTCTTCAAGAGATCCGGTAGCCTCCCCAACGGCGAGCATCCGGATAGCAAGGGGGGGCATGATCTTCCCTTTTTCGAGTGCAACCGA
>PLXB01000163.1 GCA_003151215.1 Ignavibacteriota bacterium | reverse complement strand
AACTTCAGAGCGATCAGGCTGAAGCCGAGTTGAAGGTTGCAAGAGCTAAAGCCGAAGAACGCCGTGCCGCTGCTATTGCCTTCGAGCAGGAGATGAAAGCAAGAGTTCGGGAAATGCGTGCCAAGGTCGTTGAATCCGAAGCGCAGATTCCGATGGCAATTGCCGAAGCCTTCCGCTCAGGTAAACTCGGTGTGCTCGACTATTATAATATGCAAAACGTTCAGGCAGATACAGGCATGAGAAAAGCGATTGCTGAAAGTGCATCTCCGGATCAAGGTAATCTTGGCGGCTCTTCGACAACAGGCAATGCATAGGATATTGATCGACAGTACTTCAAATCTGTATATTTGTAATATTGGGAGTTATTTGTTTTTTACCACTTTAATAATAAAGATTGAATTATGAAAACATTTTTCCGCATCACATTGAAACAAGCGCTTTTCGCAGGAGCGATCGCTGTTGTTGCTTGTTCCATTTTATTCCTGCATAATGATGTCGTACAGGGGAAGGGCGCAACGCATTCTGCGGTAACTAATGTGCCTTTGGCCGGAGCAAAAATCGTTCTGACAAAAGTGAGCGGCAGCTCGGCAGCTCAGGCATCGTTAAGTACAACTTCTGCCCAGAACGGCACGTTCACATTTCCGGCNNTAACCTATACTCTGACCGTTACACCTGCAGTGACCTATACCATAACCGATCCGAAAACAGGCACTCCGAAGGCGACTCCAAACTTTACACCGGTTAATGTCTCTGTCACTTTTAATCAGCTTAGAGGACTAACTGCAGGCGGTGGAATTGCCAACACCGGACCGCTTGGTCCGCTTACTTTTATCAGCAGTTCCTCTTTACAGATCGGCGTGGCCTTCGGCGGAGTTATCAGCGGCACCGTGACGAAACAGCAGTAAGAGGTTCTTTGTGAGCCACTACTTGCTTGCCGATTCCGACAGGAGAATTTAAAATTCTGAAAGGGAAATGAAAGTGAGAGGTGCGACTTACCCCTCACTTCTGTGTTTTAAAAGTATGGAATTATTATAAAAAATATAATAAAACTCAACGATTTCCTTCAAAGAAGTAAACAGTAAGACCGCATATTTGGTAGTGTAACAAATCAGTAGTCATGCTGGTTATTCTTTCAGTCTGTATCGTCAGTCAAATCTGCTAATTTACTTAAAGGTTATTGTATGAAGCATCTCTATTTACTTTTATCATTATTCCTTCCATTGAATTTTGTCATAGCACAAAGTATTACGGTCGGTAATATTTCGAAAAATACTATGTGTGTTAGGGATACGATCTGGGTATCATATTCATCAAGCGGCTCATTCAAAGCAGATAATTTTTTCGCCGCGCAGCTTTCTGATGGAAACGGATCATTTACAGCTTTCACAAATATTGGTCACAAAACGGCTACCACGGATTCATTTGCCATTTTTATTGGCGGCATCGGAGATCGTTGGCGTGTTCGTGTGATCTCCACAGATCCTTACTCCGTTTCCGATACAAGTTCGTCTATTCAAACATTTGATTATCCCTTTCCCATACCTGTTACAGACTTAAGGATAACAGCCAGTTTTGGAGCAATCGGATTTCTTGGCGAAACTATAAAGTTATGGGATGCTCAATCGGAACTTACGGGATCGAAGTATTTTTGGTCCTTCGATCAGGACGCAAATACCGTTTGGACTACTGTGGATTCGCCGTCAGTTACCTATGCGTCAGAAGGTGTAAAAACGGGATCTCTTACAGTTTCTGATAGCATTGGCTGCTCGACAACAGAGAAATTCAAATTAATGATTGTAAGCTGTATGCCTGTTATACCAGACTCTGTCTACATTTCTACTGGTACGGAGACCGGGTACCATCCCTACGTTTGGGCAAAAGCCGGTAGCAATTATACAACAAGTAGTACCTATAACTTTACAACAGCATTTATTGAACCAGGTGCTTCATTGAGAACAAGTAAAAGCAATCGGGGAATCTATTATGTGAAGCAAGGAGGATCCTTTTCTCCAAGCGCCGATCAAACTTATGCAGTAGTTTTTCTTAACCATGGAACATACATCAATTATGGATCTGATGGTGCAAATGATACCCTTTATTGCGATAATCTTCAATTCGATTATTCCCAAGTTGCAGGAGCTGATGTTCAGGTTGCCGAAAATCCTTTACAAATTCTGAATACTCCTAATCATCTTCAGGTAAGCTGTAACGGAGCGGCTATTTCAGCATGCATCGTTAATTTATTCGGTACTACGATCCTTTCAAAGATCGATCGAGATATACTTTCTCTTGATCTATCAGCTCTCACGAACGGAGTGTATTTCGCGATCATTACATCCGGAGATCATCGGGAAGTTAGGAAAATAGCTGTGGTTCATTGACAAAAAGTATCAGCAATGTTTATTCGCGATAATCAGTTATAAAATTGAAATCCATATCTTAGTTTTATATGTTATAATAGCATCCCCCAGCCACGAATTTTTTGATCACCACGATATTATTTAACACATTTTGCTCATTCGCTCAATCTCTGGCTTACGCGGTATCACGACTGCTTCCGATGGCTTTACGGAAGACGTTGCAAAACTCTATGCCCGAAGCTTTGCTGCTATGCTTGGCAATAACGGACTCGTTGCACTCGGCTATGATGGCAGGCAGGGCGGCAAGCAATATTACGAACTCATAGCCGATACCCTTCGCGATGCCGGCTGTGATGTAATGGCGCTGCTGATGGCGCCGACTCCGACCGTCATGTTCGGAGTAGAAACTCATATCGCCGTTAAAGGGGGCATCTCCGTCACTGCATCCCATAACGGGCAGGAATGGAACGGCATGAAATTTATCGCTCGAACCGGTCTTTTTCTTGATAAGGCTGAAAATGAAACACTGTGGAAAATAGCTGACCAGGGTGTCAAAAATTATCATGGTGCTCAAGGTGAGCTTATCCCCGGAGATGAGGTAAAACTGCAGCATATCGATAGTATCGTTACAATTCCTTTTTTAAAGACTGAGGCGATCCGTGAACGAAAGTTTAAGATCATTCTCGATGCAGTAAATGCTTCGGGGTCATTCATTGTACGTGAATTATTTGACCGTCTCGGTGTCACCGATGTTATTCCGCTTCATGCCGATGGTTCGGGACTTTTCCCGCATCCTCCCGAGCCGGTGCCCCATAATCTTACTGAACTGTGCGAAGAAGTAAAGAAAGAAAAAGCCGATCTTGGAATAGCAGTCGATCCCGATGCTGACCGATGTGTATTCATCATGGATAACGGAGAACCGTTCAGCGAAGAAAATACAGTCGTTCTTGCTGCTGAAGAAGTTCTTCTTAATTATGAAACGGGGCAAAATATCGTTGTTAATCTTTCCACGACGCGCGCAATTGATGATCTTGCCGAGCGTTTCGGTGCAACAGTGCACCGTACGCCGGTCGGAGAGATCAATGTTTCTAAGAAGATGAGATCACTTCATGCCGTTATCGGCGGCGAAGGTTCCGGAGGAGTTATCTATCCCGATGTGCATACGGGCAGAGATTCACTCGTTGCCATCGCTCTTACTCTCAGCAACCTCGCATCAAGCTATTCAAGCCTTTCGGCAAAAAAGAAATCACTGCCTCAATATGAGATCGTAAAATCGAAGATTGATCTGGAATCTCAGAAACAGGTGCAATCTATCCTCGATAAAGTAAAATCGAAGATGTTATCGGAAGCAATAAGTATCAACGAAGAAGATGGTATCCGCTTTGACTTTGATAAAAGCTGGCTGCATGTACGTCCTTCAAATACGGAGCCGATCATCCGCCTTATTGCAGAAGCGCCGACACGAGAAGAGGCCGAGAGTTTATTAGAGAAAGTGAAGTAATTCACCCTTTTTATCTCAGTGCACTTCTCTGAAACTTCATTAAAAATCACTTGGCACGAAAATTTACCCTACTCACTTATTCGTCAAGTTACATAAGATCAAGAGGTTGCCTCGAAATCGCTATTTAGGTGTTACGGGAAGTATTTGCCTTCTAATGCTGTTTTATGACCTTTTGCCAGACTCCATTTTCACCGTAGTATGAAAGATCACGCGAAAGCGCTTGAAGAAAAATTGAATTCGAAAAAAGCGAAGATCGGAATCGTCGGCTTAGGCTATGTCGGTTTGCCGCTTGCTGTGGAGTTCGCGCTCAAAGGATTTACAACTATTGGAATAGATCTTGATAAAAGAAAGATAAAATCTCTTGCTTCTGGCAAAAATTACATTCAGGATATTCCGGATACAGAAGTTGCCTCCGTGCTAAAGGAAGGTATATTCCGGGCGCAAGCGGATTTTTCCGGCTCCGGTGATCTTGATGTTATCTATATCTGCGTTCCGACACCATTTACTGATAATAAAGAACCTGACATTTCCTTTATCCGCAGTGCGAGTGAATCGATCGCAAAAAATTTACACAGCGGACAGCTTATTATCTTAAAATCAACTACCTATCCGAATACAACAGAAGGCTTAGTACTGCCTATTCTCGAAGCAACAGGAAAAAAAGTAGGGAAGGATTTTTTCCTTGCCTTTAGTCCTGAGCGCATTGATCCGGGCAATAAGAAATTTTCTACGGCAAATACACCTATCGTCGTTGGCGGAGTGACTCCGGATTGCACGAAACTTGCCGTGCTGACAAATGAGCAAGTGATTGCTCAGGTTATTCCGGTCAGCAGTCCGAAAGTTGCAGAGATGGAAAAGCTGCTCGAAAATATTTTTCGCTCGGTAAATATTGCCCTTGTCAATGAACTTGCAAAGCTTTGTGACAGAATGGGCGGCATCAACATGTGGGAAGTCGTTGAAGCTGCTGCAACAAAGCCATTCGGCTTTATGCCTTTCTATCCCGGACCGGGAATCGGCGGTCATTGCATTCTCATCGACCCTTTCTATCTTTCCTGGCTTGCGCGTGCGCATGACTTCGAAACCAATTTTATAACGCTTGCCGCTGAGACTAATGAATCAATGCCATTTTATGTACGTGATATGGTGATCCATGAAGTTGCGCATTTGCCCAAAAGCATTACCGATGTAAAAGCGCTTATACTTGGAGTTGCATTCAAACGCGATGTTGACGATACGCGCCATTCGCCTGCACTGAAAGTGATAGACCTTCTGGTAAAAGACGGATTGCAGCACATTTCTTATAATGATCCGTTCGTCCCGAATCTGAATATTAACGAGAAGGATCTCTCGTCCACAGAACTTACGGAAAAGACATTACGATCATGTGATATTGTTGTCATTACAACCGATGCTACTCAGTACGACTACGAATTTATCGTAAAGAATGCGCCGATCGTTATCGATACCCGCAACGCAACGAAAAAGATCACCGATGAAACACTGCGGAAAAAGATCGTACTCTTAGGCGCAGGAGAACATAAGTAGCAAATTCTCTTTGACAAAGAAAAAGATTATTCTCGTTGTCGGCGCAAGACCAAACTTCATGAAGGTTGCGCCGGTGCTCAGAGCGATTCGTGAGCATGCTTCCGACATGTTCAATGCAATGCTTATCCATACAGGTCAGCATTACGATGCGAATATGTCGGACGTATTTTTCAGCGATCTCGACATGCCGCAACCTGACCGATTTCTGGGCATCGGTTCAGGTTCCCACGCCGAACAGACCGCGAAAGTGATGATCGAAATGGAAAAACTTCTTACTGAGGAAAAGCCTGATCTTGTCATGGTGGC
>PLXB01000386.1 GCA_003151215.1 Ignavibacteriota bacterium | reverse complement strand
GATACGTCACATATAGTTGAATATGCTGAGCGAATCATAGCAGGCGGAATTACGATCATCGAAGTAACCCTGAACTCACAGAATGCGCTGGATGTGATCGAACTCCTTCGCAAAAAATTACCGCAATGCCTTATCGGCGCAGGGACGGTCATGGGACGCAAAGCATCGGAATCCGCCATTACAGCCGGAGCGGAGTTTTTAGTCAGTCCGGTCAATGACGGAAAGATGATCACCGTTGCACGCGAACATGCCGTCGTCTCCATCGGCGGCGCGCTTACGCCGACAGAAATCTACGAAGCACATACGAACGGCGCAGATTTTATAAAAGTTTTTCCGCTGACAGGACTCGGTCCGAATTATATCAAAGCCCTTCGAGGTCCCTTCAAAGATATTCGTTTTATCGTAACCAATGGAGCAACCTTAGATAATATTGCAGAGTTCATTAATGTAGGTGTAAGCGCAATCGGTTTAGGATCGGTATTGATCTCGGACGAAGATGTTGCCGGTGGTAAATTTGATGAAGTGGAGAAGAGGGCGAGCAGAGTATTTGAGGGAGTAAAATAACCTGTAACCCATTGAAAAAAAAAAANNCAGTTTTTACTAAGGCTTCGGATTTTTGTATTATATTTGTGAATCATCGCTCCGGCATCTAATGGGCTTGCTATTAACAAGCGTCCCGAAACATTACTTGCCTTGAAGTATTCTGCTTGTACTCATTTTATATGCCCGTGTATATGAGTAAGTGGTATTCTTATAGGTCTGTTTTATCTTTTTTAACCCAGATTGTTTCCGGTAGTTTCATACTGCCAAAAAAAACCGGAGCGCGCAAACGCTCCGGCATTCTAAACATACAGTCCGGGAAGCGTCCGTATTCTCGCATATACGAGAATATGGTGCTTCCCGAAAACTGTACCTTCTTAAACAAACATGTATTATCTAAAATTCTAAACATTATGACTTCATTTCAACGTTTCTTCTCGAAAGTCCTCGCATCATTGATGCTTGCAGGGCTAAGTTTTGTTTTTGTGAGTTCAGTGAAAGGACAATGTCCGACGGATATAGCGCCTACAAGTAGTATTTGGATTGGACCAACTACGGTTACAATTCCTGTTCCAGGTACGAGCTGCCATATAGATATTAAATACTGTTATCGTACTCTACCTGATGGAACAGATGAGTATTACATTGAAGAAATAGATCCTAAATCTTCAGACTGCGATAATGTTACCTGGGCCGCAATAATAACCGCTGCCCGAGAATATTTTTTTCAGACTGAGCAAGGCCATTCATGTGATCCAAGTAATCCCTGCAGTGGTCCTCTTATCACGTCTGTCAGTGTGTTTACGGCAACATGCGCAAAAATGCATCTAACTTCTTGCGGAACATGTTCTCCAACTGCTGTTTGTATATTTTGTTCCGGTGCTTACTGTGCAAAAACCTGCGGCATTTGTCACCAGAGTGACGGTACAAATCTTGAATGCAATTGTACATTTACAACGCTTGGATCGGGAGATTGTACGACTGCGCCAGACGGATGGCCGAATATCACGGTCACTTATGCGAATTCAGCCGGATATTATGATCATTGTTACATTAATGGAACTTGCAGTAATTAATTCACTCTTATGAAACTTAAATTATGCACAATCATTCTCGCACTCGCAGCTTTCGCCGCGAGTGCGAGAGCACAATTAACCTGGCATGTTATCCATACCGATGAAGACAGCCAAACTCAATTTTATTTCGGTTCAATTTCCTGTTCAGGGAATAATTGTACCGTTGGAGCAGTATTAATAGATTTAACCTCCGACCAATGGACGCCTGTTTTATATGAGAGTACCGATGGAGGGGTAACATGGATAATGCAAATCCCGGATGTTAAGTATCCCTTTACCTTTCTTAATGCAGGATTCAGGAAAATATAAAGGATCGATTCTCTGAATATTGTTGCCATTGGTGATTCAGGGTTGATTATCCGTACATTCAATGGCGGCAGCACATGGGAAAGGCAAGATTGCCATACTTCCAGAATACTTGAGGATGTACATTTTTTTGANNATAATATAATGACAACCTCGGATGGCGGAAGACATTGGAATATTGCCTCATTTGGCGGTGCTTATCTTTGGCAATGCCATTCATACGGGAATGGGAAGTTTCGTTTATTCAAATACGACAACGGTCAGATGTATACGACACTAGATAACTTCAAAACCATCGATATAACAAAACCCGTATTCGATTCATTAAACGATCCACGTCATAATATTCTCATCGGATGTACCTTTGGCGGCGGAGATACGGTGCTTGCATTCGGTGAGCATCTGCGGGATGATACGATCCGTCAATTCGGTGGATATGAACTTATCATGCGTTCAATAGATGGAGGCGTCCATTGGGTAAAACCATTTATTTTCTTTAGCGGTGTTTTCGGTGTTGTCCGTTACACAACTTCAATGGATCGCGACACTGTTATTGCAATCGGAGAAGAGTATAATAAATTTTTCTTAAGCACCGATAGAGGCGCTACATGGAACATGGACACGTTGATACTGGATACAAATTATAATCAAAGAAGATCGTTTGGCTTATCAATGACTGGGGATGGACATCCCCTTGCTATTTTAACTTCAAGCCCTGGTCAAGCAGGGCAGGCGATATTAGTTCGCGGTTCATGGGAGAAGTTAAATGTCATTGACAAGATCACTTATAATACACGTATCTATCCCAATCCGGCTTCGGAAACCGTGACCATAGTTTCTGTCGATGTATCAAGACCTATTCACATTATTGACTTGTTGGGTCGGGAAGTTATGCATGGAATATTATCCGAACAAGGCAAGTTTACCGTTGATGTGTCAAAAATATTGCCTGGTGTTTATGAAGTACTTCTGGATGATTTAGGCAGAAGATTTGCCGTTGGGAAAGTAGTAGTAATAGCAAGATAAACTTTAAAAATCTTCGCCGAGCGAGAAGATGTATTGTGGCTGGCCCCAGTGGTCTATGGTTGGCGTCAGCGCCGTAGGTTTAGGATCGGTCTTGATCTCGGATGAAGATGTGGCGGATGGGAAGTTTGAAGAAGTTGAAAAAAGAGCGCGAAAGGCAAGGGCAACAAAAATTTAATATAGCTGTAATTTTTTTTTTTTCAATAAGTTAGAATAAGGGAGACATAAATCTTTATTTTAGGAGGATAATTTCCCGGATTTTACCGTATATTTGCACTTGTGCCCGGCTAAAAATGCTTTGAGAAGCCTTCCGACTCCCCAAAACATTACTTGCCTTCGGTGTTAGTAATTTTCGCTTGTATCATTTTTCTGTGACAGGATGAATAAGCACGACTCCAATAAACAAGATTTTTTTAACCCCAGAGGTAATTTTGGACAGCTTTCCGCTGTCACAAAAAAACCGGATCGCTTGCACGCTCCGGTTTTAAACACAGTTCCGGATAGCAGTCTTACGTTCGTTGGACACGAGTGGCGTATGGCTGCATCCGGTTCTGATCCTCAATTAACAAACTCGTGTCATTTTTTATTTCACATAAAATTATGACAATTACAAAACGTTTCTTTTCAAAAGCTCTTGCATCGTTGATGCTGGCAGGGCTGTGTTTGTGTTTTGTTACTTCTGGTGTAAGGGGACAATGCCCATCGAATATTGACCCAACAAGCGTTACCTGGTCGGGGCCTATTAATGACAGTGCATCTCTTTCGTGTTCGGGTTCATGCGAGGTGGTAGTTTCATTTTGTTATCGTTCTATAACCGATGCGCCAAATCCTGATATTCTTGAGATATATATTGAAGGAATTACTCTTGAAGGCTCAAGCTGCGACAATTGTGGGTTTAGCGCTGTAATGAATGAAGCTAAGCAAATAGCCTTGAATCATTTCGGAGGCGCTTTGCCTGCCTGCAGTGGCACAGATCGTATTACAGGAAAGCTCTTTTTATCAAGTTGCTATTACCTCAATGCTAATAGTCTCAACAAAGCATACGATCCTTGCGGTAACGGAACAAGTTATTGTGTGGAAACTTGCCAGTTATGTTATTCTGGAGGAGTTGTAACTGCTACCGGCTGTACTTTTTCAACCATTGGAACGCCGGATTGCTCGGGATGCCCTGGGGGAGGCATTCAGGTTAGTTGTCAATAATTAAAATGCACTCTAATCGACTTATACTACTTGCAGCTCTCACGCTGATGCTATTTGCATCCGGCGCGAGAGCTCAGTTTATATGGGAGATAACCCATCCTCAATATGACTGGCGGTATGGCTATTATTTCAATTCGATTTCGTGTTCCGGTGGTTATTGTACGGCACAAGGGCTGGTAAACGATGCTATTACAGGTAAGGTAAGTATTGCATTCTGGCGCAGTACCGATGGCGGCAAAACATGGATAATTCAGTACCCGGATATTCCCAATACTAACCTCAACGACCCATATCAACAAACCGCAACACAGCAGATCAATGCGCTCAATGTTGCAGCAGTCGGAGATGCAGGACTTATTCTTCGAACATTTGATGGAGGCATAACATGGGAACAGCAGCATTGCAGTTCTTCGGCACATCTGAATGATGTTCATTTTATCAATACTGATATTGGCATTATCGTATCGAGCGATACGGTAAATAATATCTTCACGACGACTAATGGCGGAAGGCAATGGGATGTTGCTCCATTCAGTTCGCCGAGTCCTTTTCAATGTCATACCTACGGACAGGGAAACTATATCGTCCTGGATAATGTGAGAGAGCGATTTTATAAAACGCATAATAATTGGCAGACGGTTGATTCGACAAGTGTTGGCTTGGATTCGGGAGCCCTCGCTTTAGGTTATTTTGTTGGTTATTGTAAATTTTCCGATGCGGATACAATTATTGCATGCGGTAGTAACCTTTTAGATACTACTGTGGCAACTGGCGGCCTTGTTATCCGTTCTACCGATGGCGGCTTAACATGGGGAAAACGTATGACCTTTAATGGTTTTGAAGTTATAGCATTCGTTACATCCCTTTCCCGGGATACAATATTTGCAGCGGGTGTCAGTTTTGAACGTGGGATTCTATTTAGCTCGGATCGGGGGAAATCGTGGGTAGTTGACTCCATGACTATTGTCGGAGCAAATGATCAGGGTTTGGTTTGTGATGGGTTGGAAGTTATAGGGAATGGTGATCTGGTGGGTGCCTATCAATTACCTTTGCGGGTTTTGATAAGAAGTCAAAACTTCAACTCGGAAGTGCAAATTCCAGTCGGCACTAATACGGTAGCAATATTTCCTGATCCTGCAATAACGGAAGTGAATATCACTTCGCCAAATGGCGGAGAAACGGCGCATATTTTTGATATGCTTGGCAGGGAAGTGTTACAAGGTGTTTTATCGGAGGAGGGCAGACTGACGCTGGATATACGATCGCTGCCGCAGGGATTTTATAGCGTGATAATTAGCGATAAAGGCAATATGATTCCGGCAGGGAAATTTGCAGTGACCGGGGGAAAATAAAATATCATGAAACACAGGATTATACTTTTGCTTCTGGTTTTTGCCGTAGTCTTTGGCAGCGTATCACATCTGCAAGCTCAATTTCTTTGGCAGATCGAGCATACCGATAATAACGGGCGTTACTATTATGCATTCGACGCAATCTCCTGTTCCGGCGATAATTGCACTGCAAGCGGTCAGGTCATAGATACTATTGATCAGAGCATAACAGTGATGTTTTGGCGCAGCAGCGACGGCGGCATCACATGGAATATGCAAGATCCCGGACTTCCTCTTTCTTACGATCTGCGCAATAGAAATCACTTTAATGTAATTCAGCAGATCGATTCCTTGAATGTCATAGCCGGAGGTAATGCAGGATATTTTGTTCATACTTTAGATGGCGGGAAATCATGGCCGAAATTGGATTCCGTAGCAGAACTCGTAGATTTTCATTTTTCGGATTCACTGACTGGCATTGTTCTTGCACGGGGTAATTTTATATTCCAGGGAACAATTGTTAGCGGTATCGGTGAGGTAGCAATACTTACGACAACTGATGGCGGAAAAAGCTGGAAAACAACATTATTACATGGCTTTAATCCCGATGTTCCCGGAGCGCTTGAATCCTGTCATTCTTATGGCAACGGGAAATTTCGTGTTTATAAATCCGAATTAGGTCCAGTTTATACGACATACGATAACTGGGAAACAGTTGATTCCACAAAATTGCTTTTCGATGTTAAAAAAGATACGATAACCCGTCATTATTATATGACTCGTTGTAATTTTACCGGCGGAGACACGCTTATCGCTTCAGGTATCTATAATGGCGGCAATGCGAATATTGGTTTAATTCTTATGCGCTCGACAGATGCCGGAGCAAATTGGGAAGCGCCTTTAACATTCCCCAAAAATATTGTCGGTATTTATAATATGACGTCGCTTGACCGCGATACTGTGCTTGCTACATGCCAAAGCAACAATAAAATTCTGATGAGCACAGATCGGGGAGTTTCCTGGAGAGTTGATTCACTCTTGCTCGATACGAATTATGATGCATCAGGTAGTAATGGTATTCAATGGACAAAGGATGGCCATCCCGTCGCCATTTTCGCAAATCTTGGCGAAATATATGGAAGTCCTTCTATACTTGCACGTGGCGTAATGATAAAATCTGATGTCGGGCAAATTGATCCCTATGTTTTTAAGCCGCATGTTTACCCGAACCCTGCTTCAAGTTTTATCAATCTCTCTGCGCTTGATCCTCAGAGACCGATTCATATTATCGATATATACGGGCGCGAAGTTCTCAGGAGCGTTACAACCGATCAGGGCACACAATTAATAGATATATCCTCACTTCCCCGCGGAGTCTATGACGTTCTCCTCGATCGCAATGGCAGGCTTTTGAATGCAGGGAAAATAGCTGTGATCGGAAAATAAAATATTCTAAAAATCCTCGCCGAGCGAGAAGATGTATTGTGGCTGGCCCCAGTGGTCTATTGTTGTAGTCCAGGCAATATCCATTTTTAAGTAGATGCCGAAGAGATAGGTTCGTAATCCGACGCCGGATGACATCAAGAGGTCTTTCGTCGTCCATCCGCCGTTCGCATTTTTTTGCAGTAAATACACATTGTTATCCCATGCCGTGCCGGCGTCCAGGAACGCTTCCGAGAGCAGTGCAAGCGGCAAGCCGCTGACAAAGATCGGGAAGGGGAAGCGCAGTGCAAGATTGAGCAAGCCGTACTTTGTGCCGATCTGCTGATTATACGGAAAGCCGCGCAGCGGCGTGCCGACGGCATAGAATGCGAAATCCTGCGGTTCGGTCAGCGGATAGGTCGTTGCGCTGAAGAGGCGGTTGATCCAGCCGTCAACGCCGCCAAGAAAAAATTTCTGCGGAGTCGGTCCCCAGCTTGCAGCGCCGGATAGCCGGGCGGCAAAAGTAATATCGCCGATGATCTTCAGGTAATGCCGGAAATCAAGCTGCGGCGTGATGAAGCCAAGCATACTGTTGCCGAAGCTCGGCGAAACAGCAAGCGTTAGGTTATAACGCGTACCCGCTTTCGGATAAAAATAACTCCAGATCACATCGTCATGCACATAGCCGAGGCTCGGCGTGATGGCGAATTTTCTTTTTGTCGGAAGATCGAGCGGCAATGCAGCTTGATTATCGATCACATCTTTTTCCAGCACTAACAGGGAGAGATTGAGGTCGAAGCGGTTGAATCTGTCGAGCGGATAGGACGCTAATCCGGTTAAGCCATACGAAGTGAACCGCGAAACAAAATATCCGTAACTCTCATATCCCGGATCCGGCGAGGTGAAAAGAAAACGCGCGCTATGAAATGCCTGAAGTCCGTAGTTCACCCGGTCCTGTAAATTAAAATACGAAAGTACGTAATCGGAATTTTTCAGATCGAGCAGAAGATTTGTGGCAAAATAGAGCTGCTGATTTCCGAGTTCATCGGAGAAAAGCATCTGCGCCGATCCCTGCAAGCCATAGTAGCCGGTATATCCTGCCGTGCCCAGAATAATATCGGGCGTGAAGACGACTTTATAATTTCTGGGAATATATTTGCCTTCGGTATCTCTGTAATTGGTGATCTCGGCGATCGCCTGCTTCTGCCGGAAATCCTCGCGCGAACGGTCATTATACGGATTGTTGCCATAAACATAATTATGCAGATCAATGCCGACTTCTCCATATCCGACGGTCGAATCCGCGCCTTCGGTTTGAATGCGATTGGGATCCGTAATTCGTTTTACTGCAGAATCTTTCAGAGCTGCTTCGGCGATCTTATCGCCGCGGAATTTTGTGTTCGGAAGCGAATCCAATTTGCGGTCAAGCGGATTGCGCATCAGATACATATTATATCCGCCTTTGCGGACGGCGCTGAAGACAAGCTTCGACGCGTCATCGCTGATCGTGATCTGATCGATCTTCGAAACGGAATTGGTCAGTGGTCTCGCACCGGTTCCATCGGGATTTGCCGCAAAAATATTATTGATGCCGCTTTTATTGGAGATAAAGAAAAGGGTTTTTTTATCTTTCGAGATCGCCGGCTTTGTTTCATCGGCATCGGGAGTATTGGTTAGCCGTACTATCTGCTTCGAGCCGATATCGTAGCGATAGAGATCTTTATTCCGGATCTCGATCTTCGATTGTCCGACGCCGGATAGCGTAGATTCTCCGGGTATCATGTGATCGCCGCGATCGCTTGAAAAATAAATAGACTTCGAATCCTGAGACCAATCCACATCCTGATCGGCATAGGCATCGTTGGTGATATTGGTCAGCGATTGTGTTGCGAAATCATACAGATAAATATCGCTTTCGCCGGATCGATAAGCAATCAGCGCCAACGTTTTTCCGTCCGGCGACCAATTGATCTGCGCAATACCATCGAGATCGAACGATGGCAACGGCTCGAAATTTCCGGTCTCAACGTCAATAATATTGATCGCATCGGATTTCCCGGCTTTTGATACGAGCGCAAGCTTTTTTTCATCCGGCGACCATGTCAAGCCCGGAGTAAGCAGATGCAGCTCTTCGAAATTTCCGCTCGCTCCGCCGCCGGATACGACTTTACGAATATCCGATGGATTGGAAACGCTTTGAATATAAATATTATAATAATCGTCGCGATCGCTGATAAAGGCAATATAGTCGCCTTTAGGCGACAATGCCGGCGAAGAATTATAAAAATTTCCGAGCTTCTTATGATCGGCAAGAACTTCGGCGAATGTTGCCGGATCGTCGAACCGTGAAATATCGGGGAAGTACATTTTCTTCAGGAACTCGATAAATCTCTCGCTGAACTCCGAAACGCTGATGCCGAATGTGGCACGGTACGCAAGTTCCGGCGAGCGGGTTGTGCGGATGCGCTGCAACAGCTCGGCAACTTTTTCCGGTCCGTATTTCTCCGAAATATACCAATACATTGTCTGCCCGACGCGGTACTGCACATATCCTCCGAGGCGCTCCAACGGCGGCACGGCTTCGGCAAGCGTGGCATCGCGCATGAACATA
>PLXB01000201.1 GCA_003151215.1 Ignavibacteriota bacterium | reverse complement strand
CAGAAAATGTGGTTTGGGATTATGCACCGGCAGGAAAAGATCCCTATACCAACGAGCCCATCCCTTCCCCATATGGCGATCAGATTAAATATAACAAGGTGAGATATATCGAATACACTGACGACACTTTTACTACAAAAAAACCTCAGCCGATTTGGCTTGGAATTTTAGGTCCGATCATTCGAGGAGTTGAAGGAGATACTATTAAAGTCATTTTTTATAATAAAGCGGATAAGCCGTACAGCATGCATCCCCACGGATTGCTCTACGATAAAGATAACGAGGGCTCAAACATGCCGATGAAGATGGATATGTCTATGTCGCCGTCCACTGATAACGATATGCAAGGTAAAGGATCTGAAGTATTGCCGGGTGCAAAATATACTTACACATGGACAGTAATTCCTGAATCTGCGCCACAAGAAAGCGAAGGCGGTTCCAAAGTTTGGTTTTATCATTCGCACGTGGATCTCGGAGAGGAGGATATTCAGGATGGATTGCTTGGTCCGATTATCATAACATCTGCCAAACATGCAAATCTCGATGGAACTCCCAACGATGTCAACAAAGAATTTGTAACGTTGTTCATGATCTTTGATGAATCAAAGCCCGGCATGACCGCTGACCAAACGGAAGGAAATATGAAATACACCATCAACGGTTATATTTTCGATAACTTGCAAGGACTTGTCATGAATAAAGGCGACAAAATACGCTGGTATCTTATGGATATGGGTGGCGAATCAGATCTACATACGCCGCATTGGCATGGTGAGGATGTTCTCAATCGAGAAACAAACACATATACAGATCTCATGGAACTGCTGCCGGGAAGCATGACAACAGTCGATATGCTGGCTTACAACGTAGGAACTTGGATGTATCACTGCCATGTTGCCGATCATATGGAAGGAGGTATGATGGCGATGTATACAATCAATCCATAATCTATTGCAAAAAAACTATTTAATTAAGTACTATGCCAAAACTAACTTACAAACAACGAGAACATTTGAGTAAGAAAGAATTTGCCCTTCCTGAGAAAAGACATGGAGGCAAAGGCGGTTACCCGATCGAGAATGAAACTCATGCTCGCAATGCTCTGGCTCGTATTTCTGAATTCGGCACTCCTGCTGAAAAAGCAAAAGTGAGGGCAGCGGTTCACAAAAAATTTCCTTCAATAAAAGAACGTGTACCAAAAGTTAAGAAGGATTAGCTCTCAATCAGTGCCTAAATTTTTATGTGCACTCGAAAAATTCTACTTGTGCGTATGGATATGCCCATTTTTTTTATTCAACCAATCCACTGTTTCTTCTAAAATAGCATAAGTGAATCTGATAAAAAGGGCAGATACTCCGATTAACATCCAAGACAAAAAGAAGTGGGCGAAAATACCTACCAAACCCGAAAAACGATTAAACGCAAAAAAGTCTGGAGAAAACGGATTAAAAATGAGCACGAAAACAAATGTCGTCCAAAACGTAAAGCACAAACCGCAGGTAATTGCCGTTCCTAAGAAAAACGGGAATTTTTTATTTATTTTATCCGCAAGCTCTGGCTTTTTCTTTAGAGTACTTCTCCATAAAATGGCGACACTCGCAACAATAAAGACGCTTTGAAGTAAATTTTCCATGGTTTGAAGAATATCATATTGCAAAATAAATGGGAAATTGAGGTACTGTTATTTTACTTCCCTTGTGACAATACCGTATTCACCCACTTCATAGTTATTGGTCCAAAAAATCCAGTAGGTGGAATGTTATTTGCTTTCTGGTATTGAATCAGAGCGAGCATTGTCTTATTGCCAAAGGTATTAATTTCCTTTCCAGGGGAACCAAAACCTGTCGCTGAAACCTGCGCATTATGAGCATTTAGAAATTTCTGCAGCTGCAGTATGANNTAGAAATTTCTGCAGCTGCAGAATCTCGGGATCAGACATGCCTTTCCTGAACATCTTAGTGAACGGCATCGTCACCACCGGCTGCGAAGCATTCACTGCAGGGGAAACTGCTGTAGTTTGCGATGTTTGAGAAACTAAACTTGTCTGTCCTGGTGTATAAGTACTTACAGAATTGTTAGCGTACGTACAGAGTGAGTTATTAGGAGCGATTCCGGAATTTGGATTGTAGTTTGTTGCGGCAGTGTCCCTGCAACCATAGATGAGGACGATATTACTTGCAGAAGTATGAACAACCAGCGTGATATCTTCCACTTCCCCATCAGTTGCTTCGCCGACGGGAAGCATTGCACCAGGATTGTATGAAGTATATCTGAAACGAACATTATATGTACCGTCATTTGAAGGCGCGGAGAAGTTGACGGCATTTGATCCGGCAGTGATTGCTTGATTGGTAACCACGTGTTCGCCCGCATCTTGGAAGGATCCGTTTTGATTGGCGTCTGTCCATACATTGAGAAATCCTGAGGCGGAAGCCGTTACGTTTGCCGTTACTGTTGAGCCCGGAGTCGATGTACTGGCACTGAAAGCAATACCGTTGTTGGCGGTGCAAGGAGCCGTGCCTTTGTGATATGAAAGAATTGTATGTCCTGCGTCGCCTTTGTCGGCAACAATACAAGTGCCGAGATAATTATTAGAAAGAATATGATATGCCCCGTTATCGGAAAGAAGCGTCTCGTGGCCGGGAGCTGTTCCGGTGTCGACACCTGACGGAATCGCATTTGAGAATTCCGAGGTCGCGCCGAATGCTCCAGCACCGAAGTCCTGAGTGGCATCTGCCGTGATTACATCGCTTGTAACTCCAGAAAGAGTAACTGACTTGGTGGCAATAGAACCGGTTGAAGTGAACGTATCGGAACCAATGAAGGTTTCTCCTTCTCCAAATCCTGAAGCGCTTGCTCCGAGCGTCGGATTCTTGAAGAATTCGATACGATAATTTCCAGCAGCAACATCAAGTGCATACGCAACTGAAATGTTTCCGCCTCCAGCATCCGTCGAAGAAATGAGGACGGGGTGATTGAGAGCACCGTCAGTTGCAAAATTGGTATTATGAGGAGTATTAGGATTAGGACCAATGTTAATGAGGCGATACGGAGGACTAAGACTAGGAACTTGAGCGATGCCGGCGGATTCGATTCCGTCGCCGAAAGTGCCTTTCGGAGTAAAACTGAACAAACCGACATCGTGCCCGAGAGCAAGCGTGTTACCAAAAATACTATTCTCTAAAATAG
>PLXB01000243.1 GCA_003151215.1 Ignavibacteriota bacterium | reverse complement strand
AATTATAATTGGCATGCCGGCCGATGGGATCATCCGCCCCGCGACGGAGCAAGATGGGTAGCGCCGAAATACACACGCAGCCACGGAGAGTATAAATATACTGAGGGCAGGTGGAAATAACCGGAAATTAATTCACTGACGAAGCGGCCGAATATCGGCCGCTTTTTTTGCAAATGCAGTACTTGCGGTGACATATCCAACCAAATACCCATTATTGCAGAAAGAGGGGAATGTGTGAATGATGTAACATTTTTCCAAAGTTATGTAACACTTTCCCACCTGTAAGTCCGTAAGTTTGCATTACAATAGAGCGTGCAGAGAATCTGACAAGATATGAAGCCGCTTTATAAAAAACACTGACAAAAAAAAGGGAATCGACAAAACTTTCGTGAGTCGTTCCTTACACTGAACTTCCGGTTCAAACCGAAAAGATCCGAGCAATTAGCTTCGCCTTTTCCCTTTCCACTGATCTTTCTATGTAAGTCATCGCTTCTCCGAGGCGAAATCCGCGCAGCGTATTTCATGCGGAGATGGAATTCTATTTTTATAATTAGAAAATCACAATGAAAAATCTAATAGTTCGCCGCAGCAGTTTGCTCGGTTTGACTTTGGCTCTAATCCTGCTCATGAGTAGTGCATCGCTTGCCCAAAGTGTGGCAGGACGTATCGCCTTTGGTATCGACGCCGGCGGTAATAAATACTACGGTAATTTTACCGNNCGATGCTTTCATTCGCTGGAATATTCTTGACTGTCTTTCCTTGCATGCAGCATATAACGGCGGACAGTTACGATATAAAGTAACAAAAGCAGAGCAGACATACGAGAATTCTTTACCGGGTGGCCCGTTTGCTGGTGATATCGGTTCGTTGAACCATACGCGTGTCGGAGGATGGGATCTTATGCTTTCATATAATGTATTTCCGGAAGAAACTTTCGTCCCATATTTTATTGCTGGAATCGAAGCTCTGAACTTCCAGCCAAATAATGCTGCCGATGTTCCGTTGGGAAATAACGGTCAAAATGCGAATTACAGCAGGAATGTTCTTGGCGGAGTTCTTGGAGTAGGATTCGAAATGTATATATCCGATAAAGTAACGTTCAACGGCAAAGTCTTAATGCATTTGACCGGTACTGACTGGCTGGATGATTATTCCGATGCATCGAACCCGGCGAATACCATTCGCCAGGATGCATTCCTTACGTTCGGGCTTGGTTTCAGTTATTACATTTTCGCACCGCCCCTTCCAATGAAGGCCGAAACGAGCGCACCGGTAAACAATACGACAAATATTACGAATATCTATAATACGACTATCAAAGCAGACACCGTCTTTGTCAGAGAAACCGATACCGTTTACAATACGAAGATCGTCAAAGGCACGATCTATAATTTTCCGGGAACACTCTTTATCGTCAACACCGATGAGTTCAATACGACAGTGCCGGACAACATGCAAAACCTGCGTAATATCAAAAGGCTTGTTAACCAATGCCCGAATCTGCGTGTAGAGATTCAAGGACATGCAAGCCATGAAGGCACCGTTGAACGCAATCAGGAGCTATCGGATATGCGTGCTCGGAAGATCAAAATTTGGCTGATCGATCAGGGTGTAGATCCGAATAAGATTTCAGCTACGGTCGGATTGGGAACCAGCGACGACGCCGTTCACGAACCGGAAAATTCAACTCCGGCTCAACTTGAGGCTGCGCGTATCCTTAACAGACGTATGTCCGTTAAAGTAGTCGAAGGCTGCAACTAATAATAAACTCCCGCAAAAAAAGCCCGCAACAGCGGGCTTTTTTATTTAGATGAAATTAATCATTGAATGTACAGGAAAAAAATTAAATCTTTTGGAGAAATGATTGGTTAAAAAGAACCCAACCGTCAGCCAATTTTATTATAATACTATGCCCTTCGTATCCGCCATCTCGAAAATCGACTTCCCGCATAAATTGGACCAGCAATTTGTTAAAGAATATGTACGGAAGATGTTCGCGGACGATTTTCCTTTAGTCACACGTCTGATCGAAGCGTTCGATAATACCGAGATCAAGCAGCGAAATTTCTGCGAGCCTCTGAGCTATTACGATTTACATCACAGTTTCCATGATCATAATCTTGAATATATCCGCATCTCACTTGAATATTCCATTCAAGCGATCGAGACTGTTCTTATAAAAGCAAAACTTCGCAAGGATGAGATCACGGATATAATATTTGTCTCAACCACCGGGCTTGCAACACCCAGTTTAGATGCGCTGATCATTAATGTCATGCGCCTCGATCCGAATATCAATCGCATTCCCATCTGGGGTCTTGGATGCGCAGCCGGTGTATCGGCTGTGGCAAAGGCGAGTATTATTGCTAAAGTAAATCCTGACGCTGTGATTTTGATCGTAGCAGTAGAGCTGTGTTCTCTTACTTTCCTTAGAAATGATTTCAGGAAAAGCAATTTTATCGCATCGAGTTTATTCTCCGATGGTGTTGCAGCATGTATTGTCAAAGGAGATAGCCATCATTCGGCAAAACGCATGCATATCTTGACTTCACGCAGCAAGCTCTATTACGATCATCTTGATGTCATGGGCTGGGATTTTTAGATTCCGGATTCAAAGTGATCTTCTCGAAGGATATCCCAACAATTGTTCACTCGCTTGTCAAAGATGATATCCTCTCCTTTCTCTCGGCGAATGATATTTCATTAAGCGAAGTAAAAAACTTCATTTTTCATCCCGGGGGGAAAAAAGTTTTGACCGCTTATGAAGAATCTCTCCACATTTCGCANNCTGTTTCAAGCGGCACAGTTCTGTATGTATTCGAGAAATTTCTTCGTGAAGGATTCGAAGATGGATATGGGTTGATGCTTGCTGTCGGTCCGGGTTTTTCAAGCGAGATGGTATTACTCGATATGAAAAATTAATGGACTTCAAACTTTTCATATCCTTCTTCATCACTCAGCGCATTTCCGAATTGCTCATTGCAAAGAAGAATGAGAGGTGGCTCCGGACAATGGGTGCGATAGAATATGGCAAAGGTCATTACCCATTCATTGTGCTTCTGCATACTTTTTTTATTTCGTCGCTGATCGCCGAGTATCTATTGAGGCCGGGATCCAATCTTGATATAGTCTTCTTCATTTTATTCTTCGTTTTGATAGCAGCAAAGATCTGGGTTATTACGTCGCTTGGAATATATTGGAATACAAAAATTCTGCGAATTCAAGGGATGGCTCCGATCAAGAAAGGAGCGTATAGATTCTTAAAACATCCAAATTATATTATCGTTGTTTGTGAATTTATTGTCGTACCATTAGTCTTTCATTTATATTTTACAGCAATTATTTTTTCGATCCTCAATGGTATCGTGCTCACTCTCAGAATTCGCGAGGAAGAAAGAGTCTGGAATATATAATAATAAAACTCAGTTAGCAATTTGTCCTTTCCAGCTCGGCGGCAAATTCTTTTCGATCTCAATTCCTACAAAGGGCTTCGATTGTCTTACTCCTGCCCTCTTCACCCAATCCGCCATTCTTTTAAGACCATCGGCAAGAGTGACTTCTTTCGGCGTTCTAAAAACTTTCTGTACTTTCGCATGATCGCTCCATGCATTGACGACCTCATTCCGAGCCGGCAGATAATTGAGCGGAGATGTACTTCCCATCGCTTCCATCACCGCTTTAGCAAGCTCGTTCACCGTATAAACGGTATCGGCGCCGACATTAAATATTTCGTTTCTTGCATCATCATGCGTTGCGCTTTTTGCGATGATCGGTGCAACATCTGCAATATAGCTGAACGCCCGTTTCTGCTCGCCATCTCCGAAAAGAGTCAAAGGATCACCTGCAAGAAGCTGATTCATAAAGATACCTATCACGTTCCGGTATTTATCGCCCGTATTTTGCCGCTCTCCGTAAACATTATGCGGACGAAAAATGACGTAATCGAGTCCGAACATTTCGTGAGATGCCTTTAACTCAAGCTCAACTGAATATTTTGCAATGCCGTAAGAATCTTCCGGTGAAGGTATAAGCTCTTCGCGCATCGGAAGCTGATTCCTTCCATAAACTGCGATAGAGCTCGTAAAGATGAATCGTTTTATGTTATGATTTACAGCTTCGTTTATGAGATTTACCGACCCAATCACATTGTTCGTGTAATTAAAGCGCTTGATAAAATGTGAAAGTCCTTCGGCAGCATATGCGGCAAGATGAAAAATATAATCGAAATGATATTCGTTGAAGAGTTGCGCTATTTTAGCATGATCGGTACAACTTGCTTCAATAAAGATCGCCCGTGGATTAACATTATCCGCAAAACCTCCAGATAGGTCATCAAGAGCGACGACGATGTGCCCATCAGCCAAAAGCGAATCAACAACATGTGAACCGATAAATCCGGCTGCGCCCGTAACAAGTGATGTTGGCATAGTTCTTAGGTTTTAATATATCCTCTTTCTTTTAACCCCTGTTTTCCTGAATACCCCTTGAAGTAATCAATAATTCCATAAATAATTGCTTTTGCACCCCGCCAATTTCCAAACCAGAGAAGCGTTGAAAAGTAATATGTGATATAAAGCGGATAAAACAGGTGGTGACGCACTTTGAGCCATCCATGAAAGTGACGAGATGCAAAAATAAATGAGTTACGCATTTGCATATACATATAAAACGGCGTCTCACCTCTTCCGAATGGTGCACTCCGAAAATTATGATCTATCACACTCTTTGGTTCGTACCAGCATTCATAGCCGATTTCCTTCGCGCGC
>PLXB01000294.1 GCA_003151215.1 Ignavibacteriota bacterium | reverse complement strand
GTTCCTCTTTTTTATAGTGATAGACTACCATTGGCTATCCAAGATAGTAGGATCATACTCGCCCATTTTTGCAGGCTCTTGTGATTTCAATTTACGATCTTCCTGAAGTAATTGCCACTGTTTTTGTTGCTCCGGTGTAAGTACAGTTTTTAATTTGGAATCATACGTAGAACGTATCGGAGCTATTTCCGGTTGTGCAGCTTTTATATCGCCATTATATTTCGTCTTTAAAGCAGACATAGATTTAACTTTGTTTAATGTTAGATTATATACTTGCTGCTTTTGCGTACTGGAAAGATTCAGTTTTTGAGTCATGTAGTCAGCATGTTTTTGAGCCTTACTTTCAGGCGTCGTTGTTGGTTTTACTGAATCGCCGCAAATAGTATTGATTCCATCGTTAGAAATTGATTGTAAACAGATATTTCCATTTGCCATCACACTTCCGGAGAGAGCAATTAAAAGAAATATGAATAAGGTTGATTTTTTCATAGGTTTTAGATGTTTGGTTGTTAGATATTGGGAATCTATCAAAATTTAGCCGAATAATCTATGATGTTTGAATGTTATCAAAAAAATATTGTTTTAGCGAATTTAGGGGACTCTTTAAAATATTTCGGATTCACTACAATATTTCATAAAATCGTTCGACTATGTTTGTATAAGGATTTATTTTCAGAATGGCACAGACTCAGGTAGCGCATATTGAACAGGTATTTAAGAAAGAGCGGGGAGGTCTTTTAGGCTTCATTCGTAAACGAGTAAGCCGGTTAGAGGATGCTGAGGATATTCTGCAGGATGTCTTCTATCAATTCGTCGAAGCTTCCGATCCGGAAGAGCCGTTCGCACAAGCATCGTCATGGCTTTTTACTGTTGCACGGAATAAGATCACCGATTGGTATCGGAAAAAAAAGCCCGAATCTTTCTCGAAACTTGCATCGCGTTCGGATGAAAAAGAGATCGATGAATTTATCGATCAGATCTCACCGACTGCAGAGCAACTTCTTGAGAATTCATACTTCCGCGAAGCAATGGCTGAAGCCTTGAGTGAACTTCCTGAAGCCCAGCGCGACGTATTCGTCATGCATGAGATCGAGGGAATTCCGTTCGAGGAGATCGCGAGAATAACCGGAGAGCCTGTTAATACACTGCTATCGAGAAAGAGATACGCCGTCAGACATTTGCGAAAGAGCTTGCAGGATTTTGATGAGTAAGTAGAATAGTGGAACGGACTTTAGTCCGTTCGGGCGGACTAAAGTCGGCCCACTGAAAAATAATTTTTAAGAAAGGAAAAATAATATGTTTAGATTTATTAAAGGGATAGTTTTTTTTGTGATCTTCATATTTCTCTTCGGATTTATTACGATGAGTTTATGGAATGCGCTGATACCCGATCTTTTTCACGGACCGATGCTGACGTATTGGCAGGCACTTGGCTTTCTCGTCCTTGCAAAAATTTTCTTCGGAGGATTTCACGGAGGGCATCATCGCAGAGGTTGCCATGGCCGGCGCCGCCACTGGATGGGCGAATGGGAAAAAGATATGGACACATATAAAGGCTGGCAATGCTGGGGCAAAGACTGGGAAGAAAAATTCAAGAATATGACACCCGAAGAGCGGGAGGACTGGAAAAAGAATGATATGAAAACCATGTGGCGTTCTGCAAAAGATAAAATGGATAAGGATGCCACAAGCGAAGATGCGAAGGTATAAAGTCGGTTTTTAAACGTCACCTCGGATATCGAAAGCTGTTCTTTGAAAAACTAATTACGGTTGCCATCCTATTCGCTCGGCTTTATCAAGAATAATGCTGATGGAACCGATGGCAATGCTCATATCGATACGGATCGGAATTGCTGCTTCATCTTTCGTGACGTAAGCCGTAAACTTTCCGGTGGCGCCAAGCGGCGAACTATTGCCCATATCTGCATGGCCATTAACAATATATGTCGGAATATTTTTATCTTCGAATGCGGGGCATTCAATATCTTTTTCCGTACGCGAGAAGATGCAATTTACCAGTTTCTCACCTCCATGACCGCGGAGCGGAAAGAAATAATTCCCGCCTGAACCGTTCCATGACCTGAGATTAAAGAACAACGTTAACGCATCGCTGAACGGACGAACATCGGTGACGATCTTCTTCTCGGATGTATTATCATGAAAAAAGATCGAACGCCTACCGGGGTCGTAGGTGAAACTATGAACGCTCTTCTTCTCACCATCTTGGCCGTGATCATCGTATTCGATCAGACAGATGGCAGAAGTATCGATCACATCGTCGATGTCATCCTTCGTATTCAGAAAAGGAACTTGTGCCGTCCAAAACTTTAACCTGGCTTTGATACGGCTGGCTTCCTGCATCTGACCTGTTTCGACAACGACGGTACCGAGTTTTATAAATCCGAATTTTACTTTATAGGTTAACCGCTCTCCGGTTTGAAATATATTTTTTTTCTGTTGTGCCCAAGCGTCACCATTTGACAAGAAGTTCAAAGCAAAGACAACCAATATTGCCAAGATCATTCGAAACAAGAAACGAAGTTTGAAAAGACAAGAAATTATGAAATTCATTATAAAAAAAAAATATTCGAATGACAATGTAATACGTTGTATGTTTCTAACGTAAAATGAGGAGAATGTTCCGAAATCGGGTCTAATAAAGAAGAAACTATAATATACTAAAAAAAATGCGAATATTTGCATATAAAATGTGACTGACCGTCAGTCATTATATGTTGAAACAACTTAAAAACTTCTTCGTAAGAAAGTTCTTACTGATCTGCCAGGATGATTACGTTATTATTTTGATTGACTTATGGGAATAATTGAACGAAAAGAACGCGAAAAGGAGGCTCGGAGATCTTTGATCCTTGATGCAACAGAGCGCGTTTTTCAGGCAAAAAGCATCCAACAAAGCACAATGGATGATATAGCACGAGAGGCGGAACTTGCCAAAGGAACGATCTATCTCTATTACCGGAACAAGGAAGAACTCCAGGTAGGTATTATGCTCCGCGCTTTGGAGATGATGAACGAAGGCTTTCAGAAAGCTGTCGAAAAGGAAAATCTTGGCATTAAGAAAATTATGGCAATCGGCGACGCATATTGGGTATTTGCCGATGAGCACCCTTTTCATTTCGGGATGATGTGCAATTCCGATTTTCCCATGCGCGATCAGATATCCGATGAACTTGTTGCCGAACTGAACAATCAGCATAATTGGGTATGGAGCCTGCTTGTCGGAACGATCGAAGAAGGGAAACAGGAGGGGACGATTAAACATGATATCGATGGATTTTCCTCATCACTGATGTTATGGCTGAACACCATGTCCGTTCTCAGGATGTATCAGAAAGTGCAAGACAACCTGAA
>PLXB01000437.1 GCA_003151215.1 Ignavibacteriota bacterium | reverse complement strand
AAACTAACTATGTGCCCGGACGAAGTGTGATAGATTTTAGGCAGGAATGATTCGTGGCAATATTCCTACTATAACGTGGCATCTATGTAATCTGCAAAACCCCTCTAATGGAAAGATTCCACAGCAATGTATCCTTTTGGCAATACAAACATACAACATTATTTTGCCAAATCCAAGAGAAACGATCATTTATTTTCAGAAAATGGCGCTACTGAGCGTTTTTTTGAAAAATTATTTTTTTAAATAGGGGAAATTTAATTAATCTTAGTCTTTTCTATTCGTAATGAAGACCGTCATCTTGTATCTGATTAAAAACATACGGCAATTTTTTTTTATAACTCTTGTTAGTCAGCAGATTGAAATCATTACCTTATGTTGGAAGAACCGATTATAGTACCGCCGATCCAGGAAAATCCATTTGCCTGGTATGGGCCCGATATGGCAGCAAATGAGGATGCCTGGCTTTCCATCCTTAAGCCGGATGAAATAGGAGAACTCGAAAATGCTGCTTCACTCGCAGGATCATCCGGAAAAAAGATCGGAGAAATAACCTCCGGGGATTTTCCCTTGCCGCATCTTGCACCAAAGCTTTTGCAACTCCGATCGGAATTAACGACAGGACGCGGCTTTGCTTTGCTTCGCGGGCTGCCTGTGAAAAAATACTCTGAGGAGGAAGCGGGGATCATCTTTTACGGATTAGGCACACACTTAGGAAGCGCACGATCGCAGAACGCGCAAGGGCATTTGCTCGGGCATGTCAGAGATCTCGGAATGAGCAGTAACGATCCGAACGTACGAGTCTATCAAACAAAAGAACGCCAGACCTTTCATACGGACTCCGCCGATGTTGTCGGATTGCTTTGCCTGAAGACGGCAAAACGAGGAGGTTTATCTATGCTTGTAAGCTCGACAACGATCTTTAATGAAATGAGAAAACAAAGACCTGACTTGCTTCAGCTATTATTTGAGCCGATCGCTACCGATAGAAGAGGGGAAATTCCCGATGGGATGCTTCCGTATTTCCTCATTCCTGTTTTTAATTATTATCGAAACGAATTGACTGCTCTCTACCAGCGCCAATATATCGATTCGGCGCAGCGTTTTGAAGATGCTCCGAGACTGACCGAACAACATGTCGAGGCATTGAACTTGTTTGATATGTTAGCAAATTCTCCGGAACTGAATTTTTCAATGGAGCTCCAAGAAGGGGATATGCAGTTCGTCTATAATCATACTCTCCTGCATGACCGTACTGCGTTTGAGGACTGGCCCGATGAGGCTGGCAAAAGACATCTGCTGCGCCTGTGGCTTGCAATTCCGGACGACCGTCCTTTACCGGAAATATTTACAACGAAGTTTACCGGAAGGCTGGCAAGGGAAATTTAATTTCATATTCACCCCTTGGGCACAAAGAATCCTCTGAAAATGTTGAATCCGCCCGATATTGATACATAAAAAAGCATGTTTGAAGATCTGAGTTCGAGGTTTGAAGGATTATATAAGAAGATACGCGGTCAGGCGCGCCTATCCGAATCCAATGTTAACGAAGCCGTTCGCGAAGTTCGCCGTGCTCTGCTCGATGCTGACGTAAACTATAAGGTAGCGAAAAAATTCGTCGATGACGTTCAGGCAAAAGCTCTGGGCGCAGAAGTTCTGAAATCGGTAAATCCCGAACAGCAATTCATCAAGATCCTCTATGATGAATTAGTCAAGACGATGGGCGGTCATCCCGAAGATATTCATTTTGCACAGGAACTTCCGACGATCCTGATGATCTGCGGTCTGCAGGGATCAGGCAAAACGACTTTCACGGCAAAGCTTGCTCATCTTTTAAAGCGACGAAATAAAAAAGCATTTCTTATTGCTGCCGATATTTACCGCCCCGCTGCAATCGAGCAATTGCAGGTGCTCGGCGCACAGATCGATGTGCCGGTATTCACTATTGCCGGCGAGCGTAATGCTGTAAGGATCGCCGAAGCCGGAGTAAAAGAAGCGCGGGCAAACGGATACGATGTCGTCATCATTGATACCGCCGGCCGCCTGTCGATCGACGAAGTGATGATGACGGAAGTTGCCGATATTAAGGCGAAGGTCAAGCCGCATGAAATACTTTTTGTCTGCGATGCAATGACGGGCCAGGATGCCGTCAATACGGCGAAAGCATTTCATGACCGGTTAAAATTCGACGGCATCGTTCTGACCAAGCTTGATGGCGATGCCCGCGGCGGCGCGGCGCTCTCGATCCGTTCCGTTGTCGAGGAACCGATCAAATTTATTTCCACCGGCGAAAAGCTCGATGCGCTTGAAGCATTCTATCCCGACCGTATGGCATCGCGTATTCTCGGCATGGGCGATATCGTTACGCTTGTCGAAAAAGCCCAGGCGCATATATCGGACGAAGATGCGAAAGCAGTAGAAGATAAACTTCGCAAGAACGAATTTACCCTCGATGATTTCCGCGAACAGCTCCTGCAGATAAAGAAGATGGGTTCGATTAAGGATCTGATCAGTTACATTCCCGGTGTGAATGCCGGAGCGCTGAAGGATGCGAACATTGACGATACATCTTTCAACCGCATCGATGCGATCATCACTTCCATGACAACCGATGAGCGCCGCTTTCCGCAAGTATTAAATGCTTCACGCCGAGAGAGGATCGCAAAAGGATCGGGGACAACCGTCGTCGAGATCAACCGCCTTGTCAAACAATTTTCTGAAATGCAGAAGATGATGAAAAAGCTCTCTAAGGGCAAGGTCTCCAAGCAGATGCGCGATATGATGGCGAATATTCCCATGCCGCAGTAACAAGTAAAAGCCGGTATCAAACCGTGCTGAACGATATATTTTTTACGCCATTTATTAACTCCCAAACAATCTAAAATCTTGAATTTAGCGTACACTTAATCTGAGAGAGTGTTTAATCGGATTAACACCTGCTGCAGTATGAAAAGAGAAGTCCTACAGAGGGAAACGTGTAACTTTTCCTCTGTTACGGAGTTATTATATGGAAGCTTTATCTTAATTATTTTTCGGCTTGCCCCATAGACCTATTATGAAGCAGCGTCGGTATATTGCCTTTTCATTTTCAGTTGCTATTTTCCTCCTTTTTTTTGCAAATCCAGGTTTTGCTCAATGGGATTCGGTATTGACCTGTCGTGCTAACGGTAATGGTACGGCAGTTCCGGCGTTCAGTGGTTTTTTCTTCGATGAATTTACCGGATTGATCGGTTCTTCCAATAACGGCGGCATTTATAAAACGACGGATGGAGGCGCATCATGGATTCATTCGTCGTTACCGGTTGGGTATTCCGGAAGGATCACAGATATATTTATGGCGGATCATCTTCATGGGTGGTCTACGCTTGAAGATGCCGGAAATACCAGCGCTATTTTTAGAACGACCGATGGTGGGCTTACCTGGGTTGGAACAGGACCGCCGGGAAATTACTCCTGTGTTTATCAGACTCCGAGTGCAGTTGTGGTGACGAGCAGATCGGCAACAAATACCGGAACGATCTCGATTGACGGAGGTGCTACGTTTCAAACCGGCATTCTGAAAACGACGAACGGCGTTGATTTTGTCGATGATCTTCATGGTGTCGTTACCGGATTTAAAAATTCGATATGGCAAAGAACAGTTGACGGAGGAAGAACATGGTCGAATATAAATCCCATTGAGAATGTCGAGACATGGAGTGTTTATGGTGTCAAGGGCACTTCCACTTTTTATACGGCAGGGGAGACTGACGAGACAAAACAAGTTCTCAACGGAACATCGACGGTGATGCGCTCTACTGATTACGGTGCAACATGGACACCGCTTGTGACAACAAAATTTTATACGACAGGTCATATAGCCGGAGTCGGTGAGAACCCTCTGTACATACAGGCTGAGAACGACAGGACTGTCAATGATTCATCGGGAATGTATCGCTCCACCGACAGAGGTATGACATGGCAAGATATTAAAGGACCAAGTAATCACGGTGATTCCCGCTTTGTGGTTACCGGATGCAGCGGAGGAATTGTTTATGCTTTTGACGGAAATGGTATTGTCTGGAAGACGCGCAGCGGAGGCGACGGGCAAATTTATGAGCCTCCTATTAAGGCACAGATCTATGGCGATCCTATCGTTTTTTCCGGTCCGATCTGTGCGATGAGCAATGCAGCATTAGAGATAGAAAATCTTTATTGCACTGACGATACCATTATTTCGGCAGAAGTTCTCGATACGACTTCTGCACTATTTAAGAGCGGAGCACTCACCATTACGGTAATGCCGAGCTTTCCGCTGTTTCTCGCTCCGAATTCAAAAGATTCGATCAGATTCACCTGGCAGCCATTCAAAATTTTTCATAGCGATACGACAGTTACGATACAGGTACGAGTAAAATATTATTCGAAGATACTTCAGCAGACCTTCGATACGACGGTAACAGTTTCCGTTCATGCCATCGGCGAAGTGCCGAATGCCACCATTCTTCCGACAAATCTCGATTTTGGCAGCATCCCTTTCTGCACCGTCCATGATACATCATTCGTCATTCGTAATCTCGGCTGCGATACCCTGTATCTTTTGAATGCTGTCGGAACTTCGCCCGTTCATTATAGGATTCTTGATGCGGCCGGAAATCCTCTCTTGCTGCCGGTGAAGATAGCTCCTACCGATAGCGAAACGATTTTTATTCATCTGACGCTCGCCGCGGCGGGAAGTTATTCTTCCGATCTTGAGCTGACACTGCGGCATCAGGGAATTCTTAAAGATACCCTCGTTCATATTGCCGGTGTGATTTCACCACAGGGTTCATTCATTGTTGCTGATTCGATCGACTTCGGCGCAGTTTCGACCTGCCGCAGCGTGGATAGTCTTTTACTGATAAAAAATCTTGATTGCAGCGTTCCGATCACGATCACGAGCGCTGTACTTTCGAACAATACGGTTTTTACGCTGATCGGTTCGCCGCCCTATACCAATCCGATCACACCAAATTCGACGGGGAATGTGCATCTGAAATTTTCGCCGAACAGGCAGCAAGCTGAAATTGATACGCTTACCCTGGTATTCTATACACTCGGTGAGAAGCAGATGAGGAAAATCGTTCTCGAAGGAAGCGGAGTACTTAATGTTCCGAAATTCGTGACATCGCTTCTTTCGGATACCCTTTTTGATCTGCGGATGACGCGCTGCGATAGCACCGAGGTATTTCCGGTCGTTCTATCGATTCCGGGCTGCAAAAATATCACCATAGAAAGTGCACAATTGCAGGGAATGGCAACGCCGGATATCGCGCTGTCATTGGGCACAATGCTTCCGAAAGATATCTCCGATACTGCCGGCAGTAATTTACGTGTCACGGTTGCTCCGATCGATCTTGGGAGTTTTTCCGGTTTTTTGCATATCGTCTATCAGATCGCCGGTGATAATACGATACATGATACGCTGATAACATATTCTCTTATCGTCGGACATGGCACGAGAATGTTATCGGTCGATCATGACTCGATCTATCTCGGTACGTTCAAGCTTTGCGATGTGCGCGATTCGGCGGTGACTATAGGGAATCTTGGCTGCGATCTGCTCGATATTATAAGCGTACAGATTCAAGGGCAGGGAGATTTTTCCCTGACTTCAGGGGCTGTCCGAACACCGCTTTCGCAGAATCAATTGGAGAGAATTCCGTTTCATTTTGCTCCGATACAGGCAGGACCTATCACCGGAACACTGACGATCACTTCGGTTTCCGATACATTGCCGATACGAACGGTGACGATTACTGCCATTATTATTCCGACCGACACGATGACTTTTTCAATATTGCCTACGCGCAATACCTTTTATGCAGGCGATACACTTTCGGTTGCAATGATCCCACAGCAGAATGTTCACGGTAAAGGACTTTATACATTATCATTTACGCTTAATTATAACGGCGATCTTTTAACGTTCCTCCCCAATGGCGGAGGATACGAAAGTGTAACGCCCAACGTTTCCATTTCTCCGCCAATTATGGGAGGCAGCCCTAAACATACGACGGCAACAATGACACTGTTAGGCAATCCGACAATTAAGTTCGATTCTCTTGTCCCCGCGATGAAATTTCATTTCTCAACGGCACTGACGGATTCGATATCAACGATCTTTTCACTCACCGATATATCTCTTAACGGAGGTGATAGTATCTATTCGCGGTGCGAGCTCGGCATTCTTTCGGCATCACTGCCCTATACTCTCTCACTTCGCTGCGGAGATTCGACCTTGGTGAAGTTTTTGCAACTCGGAAAGAATTTGAAAATATTCACCGATGCCGTCTATCCGAATCCACTTACCGAACAAAATAATTTTCAGGGACGAATTCCANNTAGGAAGAATGGTCGATTCAAAGCTATTGCAAACTGAAAGCGCCGGAGCCTTCCAATTTACTATAGATGGGAAATCCCTTTCTGCCGGATATTATACCTACTTGCTTCAGGAAATAACAAGTTCTTCAGAAAGTGTGAGGGGAAGATTTATTATTACCAAATAAAAAAAAGTCTGAATATTGATTTTCTGGAAGACCGAAGACTTCAGATAAGAGAGAAGTGGGTGAATGGACAAAACCGCCGATTTCCACCATAGTGCAATGACTGTTTCTATGTTTTGATATTATAATAACATTCATTACTCAACAATAGAATAATATCCTTAACCTCTCAATGCTTCTTAGCAATCCGAACCCCTCTTCTCTCTTTCTTGTTTACAAAAGGCTATTAATATAGCGAAGGATTAATAACATACTTATTGAATGACGGGCTGAAGTCCGTCCTATTAAAGAAGGAAATACAATGGCTAATGAGGCAGAAATTGCGGGAATTGCAACATCAATAAACGGGCATAACGGTCATGCAACACCGGAATCGATCGGGCAACGCGTCAAGGTTCCGATCGAAATACTCGAAGATGTAACGATCCGCTTTGCCGGAGATTCCGGAGACGGTATGCAGCTTACCGGAACACAATTTACCAATACGACGGCACTTGTCGGCAATGATCTTTCCACTCTTCCCGATTTTCCTGCCGAGATTCGCGCCCCAATCGGCACCCTGTACGGTGT
>PLXB01000485.1 GCA_003151215.1 Ignavibacteriota bacterium | reverse complement strand
CGATGGGCTATGTCGATGTTTTCCGTAAGTTCAATCAGGAGCCTGAATGGTACACCTATTGGGATCAGGTGACACGCGCTCGCGATCGCAACGTTGGCTGGCGTATCGATTATTTCTGGGTGACGCCCGATGTCATGCCTATGGTGAAGGCCGCTCCGATCCGAATGGAAATTTTAGGCAGTGACCATTGCCCAATAGAATTGCATCTTGTCTGAACCTTGATTTGGGAGATTTTGAGGATTAAGAGGACGATGATTCTTAATCCCTAATGCATCTGAATTCTTTTCCCGAGTTTCACAGGAATAGTGATGGTCTTCGTCCCTCGCCTCACTTGGAAATCGACTACATCATCCGGTTTATATTTTCCTAAGGCTCTTGTATAATCGTAAATATTTTTTATATCGATATCGGCAAATTTGATGACTATATCCTCTGCTTTTAACCCTGCTTTATCGGCGGGGGAGCCGGGAGTTATATCTGATATCTTCAGTCCTACGCCATCATAACCGTAATCCGGTACGCCGCCTACATAGACGTGGAAGTCTCCGGTTTTCTTCGTCGTATCTTCCGGAACAATGGTANNTGATAATCTTTATGCAATCCGGTAAAATAAAATAGAACAGGGACATTCTTTCGGTAGAAAGAGGAATGATCGCTTGGTCCGACGCCGTCGGGCTTATAGCGCATATTGAAATTATCATGTTTTAATGAGTCCATCAGTTGCTTCCAGTATGGAGAAGTACCCATTCCTTCGACGATGAGAATACTATCTTTCAATCTGCCGATCATATCCATATTGATCATTGCCTGAGTTTTTTCAATCGGCAAAAGAGGATTCTTTGCATAATGAATACTTCCAAAAAGTCCCTCTTCTTCTCCGCTGAATGAGATGAAAATGAGACTGCGTTTCAATTCATTTCGATGCTTGGAATAATATTCTGCAAGTTCGAGCAAACCGACACTTCCGCTTGCATTATCATCGGCGCCATAATGAATTGCCTTTACCGTATCAAGTGCATTCCCGCCGCCCATACCGAGGTGATCATAATGCGCACCTATGATCACTACTTCATCTCTCAGTTTGTTGTCATTCCCACGAATATAGCCGATGACATTTGCAGCCTTCGTCTTTTCAGTTTTTGTCGAATCGAATGTCTTTTCGGAGAATTCATAGTTCTGAAAATAGCTTCTCGCTGAATCAAGAGGTTCCAAGCCGATTCGCTTAAATTCCGAAGCAATATATCTTGCGGCTTTCTCACAGCCAATCGAGCCGGTTAGTCTGCCTGCAAGAGAATCACTTGCAAGAATACTCATCCGAAGGCGCAGGTCACTTGCTGTGATCGCAGTCATCGTCTGGGAATATGATAGACCCGAGGCAAAGCAAATGAGCGCAATGAAAAAAAGTAAAGCGTGGAATCTATTTGATTTCATATCTTTATAGATATCAGTAGAGTATCGTATTGAACGAAACCTAACATTCGCCCTGTTCGTAGAATTGCATAACAATTATAATTTCATGGATACTTTCGGACAGTCAGCATATAATTTTACGCCTGAAGCAATGACGCTTGTGGGTGAGGCACGACTTGCTTATATTCGCAAGGTGTACTCATACTTTGCGCTTGGTATTGCTGCAGCAATCGGAGGATCGTTGCTTGCAATGAACACGGGGCTTGTTTTCTTTGCTGTGGCACACCCTTTTATTGGCTTGATTGCTTTCTTCGGAATGGTAATCTTTGCTTCATCGAGTGCATCCAATCCCGCCCGCGCAGTTCCTACGCTTTTGGGATTTACTTTTGTTAGCGGAGTATTCATCTCACCAACGCTTTATGCAATTGCTCATGGATATATTCCTGGTGCCGATACCGGAGTGATTTATGATGCTCTATTCTTGACGTCGCTTATTTTTGGGGCATTAACGGCATATGTTTTCATCACAAAAAAAGATTTTTCCTACATGGGCGCGTCGCTCACAATAGGTCTTTTCATGCTGATCGGAGTTTCGATCATTAATATATTTGTAGGCTCAACAACGATGGATCTTGCACTTGCTGCGATCACGGTAATAATATTTTCAGGCTTTATCCTTTATGACACCTCAAGAATTCTAAGGAATGCACATGAAATACCACCCACACTCGGGGCCCTCAGTCTTTATCTTGATTTTCTTAATATTTTTATGGCTTTATTACGAATTTTATCTCGAAGCAGAGATTAAATTTAGAACGAATTGAACAAGCTCTCTGCCAGTATGAGCGGAGGGCTTTTTCTTTATGGTATTTTTGTACTTTCACCAACCAGATAATATGTCCGAATTCAAGAACCTGATCTTGCATCGCGATGGCTTTGTCGCCACGATTCAACTGAACCGTCCGCAAGTGCTCAATGCACTCAATATGGAGTTAATGAACGAACTTATCGCAACGTTCGAATCGCTTGATAAAGACGATTCGGTCAGGTGTATTGTCCTGACAGGAAATGAAAAAGCTTTTGCCGCCGGGGCGGACATTAAAGAGATGGCAAATGCAACGGCAGTTGAGATGCTGGAACGTGATCAATTCGCAAAATGGGATCGCATTCGAAAAGTGAAAAAGCCTGTCATTGCAGCAGTCTCAGGCTTTGCACTTGGCGGCGGATGTGAACTTATGATGCATTGCGACATCGTCATTGCAAGCGAGACGGCGCGTATTGGTCAGCCTGAGATCAATATCGGCGTTATGCCTGGGGCGGGAGGGACGCAACGAATGACACGAGCAGTCGGGAAAGTCCTTGCAATGGAGCTTATTCTTACAGGAAGATTTTTAACTGCCGGGGAAGCTATGCAGGCAGGACTTATCAATAAAGTAGTGCCCGTTGAATTCTATCTCGAAGAGGCTCAGAAACTTGCGAAGGAAATTGCCAACCGTCCGCCTGTTGCTGTAAGGCTTGCAAAAGAAGCAATTCTGAAATCATTCGATACGACGATTGAAACAGGTCTCGAATTCGAACGCAAGAATTTCTATCTGCTTTTCGCTACGGAAGATATGAAAGAGGGAATGACAGCCTTCATTGAGAAGAGAAAGCCGGAATGGAAAGGGAAGTGAGAAATTAAAAATTAAAAATGTAAAATTAAAAATTAGAAATGGCTGATTACACTACGATTCTGACGAGCCTTTCAGAAGGAATATTTACCATTACTCTCAATCGCCCTGAAGTTTATAATGCCTTTAATGAGCAGATGACAACCGATCTTCAAAATGCTTTTAAGGAAGCAGCGAAGAATGAGGAGATTCGTCTTGTCGTCTTAACAGGCTCAGGGAAAGCATTTTGTTCTGGGCAGGACCTAAAAGATGCCCCATCCGGCGGAGGGCAACGATCCCTGAGAGATTCGTTAGAGCGTCGCTACAATCCCCTTATTCGCGCGATGCGGAATTTACCGAAGCCAATCATCTGTGCTATCAATGGCGTTGCCGCAGGCGCAGGATGTTCTCTTACACTTGCCTGTGATTATAGAATTTGTTCTGATTCGGCAAAACTCATCGAAGTATTTATACGCATCGGATTAGTGCCGGATTCGGGGTCAAGCTGGTTCTTAGTAAAATATCTGGGCATTGCGAAAGCATTCGAACTTGCAGCAACAGGCGATGACGTTCCGGCAAGTAAAGCATTGGAACTTGGACTGGTAAATCAAGTCGTGCCGGCAGATAAATTGATAGAAGAGACGATGAAAGTTGCAAAAATTTTTGCCGCCGGTCCGACAAAAGCATATGGCTATATTAAGAAAATGATGGATAACGCCGCTGCAATGTCACTCGATGAAGCTCTCGATTATGAAGTGTATATGCAGGAAGCTGCCGGCAGAACAGAAGACTATGCCAACGCAGTTGCAGCGTTTCGGGTGAAGAAAAAAGCTGAATTCAAAGGAAAATAACTTTATCGTATCATAAATTGTTTATCCTATCTCAGTATTATTTAGATTGACCATTCCATGCAATCCATCGGAGTTATCGGCGCGGGGACTATGGGCAGCGGCATTGCACTTGCTTCAGCTCTTGCAGGATATGATGTTGTCCTCAATGACATCAGTGACGGATTCCTTCAGGTAGCCTATCGTCGTATCGGCGAGCTCATGCAAAAAGCGTCTGATAAAGGCAAACTAAAAGTAGCAGATGCAGATGCTGCTGCTTTGCGAATACGCACATCCTCACACTTCGTACATCTGAAAACCTGCGAGCTCGTTATTGAAGCTGCCGTTGAAAAACTTGAAACAAAGCAGGAGATTTTCGCAAAATTATCGGATCTGTGTTCCGAGGATACGATTTTCGCGACAAACACCTCCTCTCTTTCGATCACGGCAATTGCCAGCGCTGCGAAAAAACCTTCCAGGTGTGTCGGTTTGCATTTCTTTAATCCGGCCCATATCATGAAGCTTGTGGAGATCGTCAGGGGATACGATACTACTGACGATGTGATGTATCGCGCCGAGGGATACATCAAACAGCTTGGCAAGGTACCGGTACTTGGAAAAGATACTCCCGGATTTATTGTTAATCGGGTTGCACGTAATTTTTACGGCGAGGCTTTCCGTTTGCTATCCGATGGAATTGCCACTCATGAGCAGATCGATATAGTTATGCGGGGAAATGGATTTGCAATGGGGCCGTTTCTACTGATGGATCTGATCGGTATTGACATTAATCTTGCCGTGACGGAATCTATTTACGATCAATTCTTCGGCGAACCTCGGTTTCGTCCGCATCCGATCCAACAGAAAATGGTCGAGGCACACTTGCTCGGAAAAAAGACAGGACGCGGATTTTACGATTATTCGGATAAGAAAGATTAATGTCACTTCGTGTTCTCGGAATTTGCGGCAGCATGAAGCCGAGATCTTCAACGGCATTCGTTATTCAATATGCTCTGGAGGCGGCAAAGGATGCCGGAGCAGAAATAGAATTTTACGATATATCCGAGCATACTTTGCCATTTTTCGATGGTCGTGACGATGATTCCTCATATCCGTCTGAAGTTCATGAATTCCGAAATATAATTCGTATTTCTCAGGGCATTATTATCGGCACTCCGGAATACCATAATAGTTTTACTGGTGCATTGAAGAATGCGCTTGATCTGTGCGGATTTGATCAGTTCGAGCATAAAATGGTTGGTATTATTGGCATAGCAGGCGGCGCAATGGGAGCGCCAAATGCGATCAGCCATCTCCGTGCAGTCATGCGCGGAGTTGGGGCATGGGTTGTACCGCATCAAGTATCGATCTCAAATTCGGGCAGGATATTTTCCGAAGATGGAATTCTCAATGATCCGGCTATTGAAAAAAGATTGAAGAAACTCGGATCCGACGTTACGAAATATGCAAGACTTTTCGCTGCCGGATTGTTAGAAGTTGAGGAATAAACTTTTTACAATATGGTATATTTACTTTTATCACTTATTCTTTCCATGACAGATGTTACTCTTTCCGTTGGGCAGGACGCTCCAAAATTTAAGGCACAGGCAACCGATGGCTCCATCATTTCCCTCGATGATTTTAAGGGCAAATCGAATGTCGTTCTTTATTTCTACCCCGAAGATATGACCGGCGGATGTACTGCCGAAGCCTGCGCTTTCCGTGACGATAAAGCAAAATTCGATGCACTCCATACTGCGATTCTCGGAGTTTCGATGGATCCGATCGAAATGCATAAGCAATTTACCGAGAAAGACCACCTCAATTTTCCCTTACTTGTGGATACGACCGGGACGATTTGCAAAGCCTACGGAGTTCCTGCAAGCGAAGGCAGATATCCGAAACGCTGGACGTTTCTGATAGATAAAAATGGTAAGATCGCGAAGATCTACCAGCAGGTTCACCCAAAGGAACACAGTGCAGAATTACAGGCTGATATTGCAGCACTGCCGAAATAAAATCAAAAGGGTCGGGCAATTGCATGACCCTTTCGGTTTTAATATTACTTTTTAAGCTATTTCCTCTTCCTGATCTTCTTATAATTGACTTCTCGTTTTTCATTGAAAGCCGAGATACCTTCGGACACTTCATCCGAAAGATTATGGATGGAAAGCCAATCTCTTGCATGTCCGATCGTTGTATGCCAGCTGAGATCTTTCCAGAAATTTAACTGCTGCTTGGCATAGCGGAGGCATTCGGGAAGTT
>PLXB01000390.1 GCA_003151215.1 Ignavibacteriota bacterium | reverse complement strand
GCTCCTGCCAATATTCCATGATATGTTTTCTTTCTTTGCCATTGCCGGTGACATCTCACCAAACACGGCGGTTAATAAGTCAAAAGCGTAAATTCAAAAGTCAAAATGAAATCGTAATCTGAGTTCTTTTTTGACTTTTGACTTTTTCCTTTTGACTTTTGCTCAGACTCTTTTGCCGAAGACGATAAGATCGTCTCCCGGTTTATAGTAGTCAGTTATCTGTGATAAGACCAGATAACCCTGCTTTGCATAGAAAGCACGTGTGCGGTCGTAGGATGATTGGCTGCTCGTTTCTGCGATCAGCAAGTATCCGTTACGTTCGCGGACGAAATCTTCGGCAAAGCGGTCAAGCTGTTGAGCGATTCCTTTGCCATAGAAATCCGGATGTGAGGCGATCCAATACATGTCGTATGTTCCGGTCGTTGCCGGTGTCGGTCCGACGATCAGAAAACCTGCGACACGTTTCGTCTTTTCATCTTCAAAGACGAACGAGTGGTAATCGCGTTGCTCCGGTTTCTCTATGCAAATATCAATGAGCTCTAATGCAATGTCGATCTCGCCAGCGTTAAAGTTGCCTGTGGCGCTTACGAGTTCTTCGATGGCTTGACGATCGTTCGCTTGGTAAGTTCTGATCATCACGCTTTCAGATCTTCAACATTGCACTCGGTGTAACGTCGTTGCGAAAAGAATAATTTTCATTTCGCATAACTTTCTTCGACAAAACTACGAAATAAATTTCCGATTTCCAAATTTAAATGCAAATTATTTTTTCACACGCCTCATCGCGCAGCGAACAATTGCATTTATCGTTTGCGCATGCGATAATCCTTTTACGCTTGCAGATCGCATGAAGCCTGCATCGCGAGAGATATCCGGATTCGGATTTGCTTCGAGAACAAAGAGCGCATTATCGCTATTACGCAAACGCATATCGATACGCCCGTAATCGCTGAGTCCGACAACTGCCGCTGCATTGAGAGCAAGTTCTTTTGCTCGTTCGGCAGTGATGACATCAAGTTCTGCAGGACATTTGGGGATCGTCGTCTGATACAACGGCGACTCCTCTACCCATTTCGCTTCGTAACTTACGATACGCGGATTTCCTTCAGGCATCGTATCGAAGGTAATCTCGGAGATCGGAAGCGTTTCAAATTTTCCGTCTGCGCCGGCAAGAACGGCAACATTGATCTCGCGCCCATCAATATACTCTTCGACTAAAGCAGCCTGATGAAATTCTTTGTGAATAAAGGCAATTCGATTTTCGAGAGCCTCTTCATCAGCACAGATCGAATTATTATCGATGCCGATACTTGCATCCTCTCGTACGGGTTTGACGATCACAGGATACACTAAGTTTAAATCGTCCGAGATGAATTCCTCTTCATCAACTATGAAATAAGCGGGAGTGGGAATATCATTCGCCTTGAAAATTGCTTTAGCAAGTCCTTTGTTCAACGCAATACCAAGTGCAATCGCCTGCGAACCGGTATAAGGAACATCATAGAGTTCATAAATTCCTGCGATCGCCATCTCAAGCGATGCCTTGCCCAGCACTGCTTCGCAAAGATTAAAGATAAGATCTGGATTTTCCGTATCGAGAAAGGTAATAAGACGATGGATATCGTCGTCAACAGAAAAGACCAATACTTCATGTCCTTCTTTACGGATCGCATCGGCAATGACCTGGCTTTCTTCCAAAACTCCGAATTCTGAAGCATCACGAAAATCTTTTTCGAGTTCAACTTCTATACGGCTGCGAGAGAGCCAATGGTCTTCTGCCTCGGTATGCTTCGGTTCGTTATAAATTAATGCAATTCTCATTTTTTTAGTAGCTCCGACTTTAGTCGGAGTGCGGCGACTAAAGTTGGCACTATTGAGTCATTTTAATCCCGTATCTTTTACACCCTGCTCTCAAAACTGCTAGCATTGTCTCATTGTAATTCATCCCCGCCGTTCTCGCTGCTTTGGGGAAACAGGAATTATCTTCCGCATTTGGCAAGATACCCGGCAGCGGATTCACTTCAATAATATTCGGCTTGCCATTGCGGTCAAGCCTTACATCAATACGCGACCAGTCCTTGCAATCAAGTACGCGATAGGTATTGAGTACGGTTTCTTCTATTTCTTTCTTCAACTCCGGAATAAGATCTGCCGGGCAGGAAAAAATATCGAGCGGATTATCCCGCACATCATAAATCCATTTCGCTTCGTAAGAATAAATGCCATTTGCTTCTGCGGGAAGCTCGGAGAGTTTTATTTCTACGANNCATTCCCTAAAACTGCAACTGTGAATTCTCTTCCGGGCAAAAACTCTTCTACGATAGCAGGTTGATCGTAATCTTCACTGATTCGCCTGATCTCGGCGCGGAGTTCTGCATCGTTCTTTGCAAAGGAAGAATTCTTCACCCCTTTTGATGACCCTTCGGATAGCGGCTTTACCACAACGGGATACTCCGTTTCCGGTAGTAACTTCGTAAGTGTTGCTTCTGTATCGGAGGAAGTCACAAATGTAGCTACGGATATTCCATGATGTTGAAGCACTTCTTTTGTTCGTGCTTTATCAAGCGCCGTTGCAAGCGTAAGTGGCCCCGAACCTGTATATGGAATGCCAAGCATTTCCATCACAGCCGGGAATTGCGCTTCACGCGCCGCACCACGCATCCCTTCGGCGATATTGAAGACGATGTCATACTTGCGAACCATGAGGCGAGGCAGTGCAACTTCCGGGACGGCTTCGACGATCTCGCATTCGACATTCGGATCCGAGTTCAAAGCATCGCAGACAGCCTGCACCGTTTCGACCGAATCCCATTCGGCATACGTATCATCGCCGAAGGGTCCGCCCGGTGATGTGACATTCTCCTTCGGCTTGATGTTAGCAAGAAGCGCGATACGCATTGTTATTGTTGGTTTTCGGTTTTCATAAACACGCACAGACTACGAAATAATATTTTGTTTCGTTTCACT
>PLXB01000327.1 GCA_003151215.1 Ignavibacteriota bacterium | reverse complement strand
AACACCGGTTGCAGCGATGCTATTGCGGACTGTGAGAGTTTGATTCGTCAAACGGATCGAGTCTGATAACTCCGTTCCCTGAGCCTGTGTCAGTTGTCCGCTGTTCACAGCATCTTGGATCTTTTGTTCTGCGGCGGACACTTCCACATCGGTATTCGGTACATACTTCGGTGTTAAGATCGTTTCAGAATGTGAGATAGTCAATGGAAATACCGACCTTTTTTCCAGCCATGACGGAAGAATTTTCTGCATTTGAAATTCACCGGTAACATTCCATGCAAAATTCCTGGTGCGGCTCAGGTTAAAACGTTCGTCAACACGATGGAAATCAGGACCTTCATTGAGGATCGATCCCGTAATAGTGCCAAACTCTGCAAGTTTCGCTTGCACAGTCGCCGATAATGCATAGTCTATCGTATTATTTGCTTCAAGCAGGCGAAGTTCATCCCACCAGACATCTGTTTCGAGACACGTATTGGTACTTTCATTATCGACTCCAAGAGTAAAATACGGAGCATTCGTCATACTCGGACTGCCGATAACTCTATACATAGAACCGACATTATTATCATTTACAGGCGCACTAACAACCTGGGTATATGTCAGCTTCGTCGATTTTAATGTTGCAAGCGTTCCAAAATCAACATGTATATTCTGCCAGTCTTGAATAAGCGGCATCCTATACTCATAATAATTATACTGATCAGTGCCGAAACGAAAATAGACCCACACTTTTTTTACAGTATCGGCAATGCCATTAATTGCTTTTGGTATGACACTGTTCGTACTGACATCGCCGTGCACCCATATTGCCATCGATCGATAATTAAAAAGATCGTTCGGTGAAGGGAAAATACGAGTCGCTTCGCGCTTCGTACCGATCGGAATGCACTTAAGCTTTAAGTCAATGGATTGCTCATTGCCGAGAATAACGGTTGAGCCGCCGGCAATCTGATCGCGCGCTGCTCCGGGAGGACCTACATAATTTGTCGGAGCATTTGCATTGTCTTCGATATTTACGTAGTCAATTTCAAACGAACTATCAGCTGTCGGATTGACGGGATTGAGACCCTCTCTTCCGCGAGTCCACTGGCTTCCGATAAGTCCGATGTCATTGAAACGCAAATGGACTCTTTTGGATAAATTCGAAAACCAAATTCTGNNATGTTGGAAAATGAGGAATCGAGCGTGCCGACAATACGCTTAAAATCGGTTATCGGTATTCTATATTGCACCCATCCCTGTGTACCTTGACCGACAATAAACGGATTATTATTCGGATTGATCGGAATGTCATATTCATAATAATTATCGGTCAGATCTAAACTTGTATTTCCGTCAAGATCCTCTGTATCCGGATGCAAGCCATATGATGCGTCATTCTCGTTTCCTTCAGTACCATCGATATGATCGTATACTTGCTGATTGATATCATAACTGTAATTATCATTACTCGGATCGTTCGGATCGTAAGGGTTTTTAAAAAATATTTTCTCCGAATCATTGCTCATTCCGTCAAGACCGATATCTTCGCCTGGATCGTATCTGCCATTTCCGTTCATATCTTCGGATTCAAGTTTTCCATCGGGAATAATATCTTCAGAAATGCTTCCCATATCGAAATGGAAAACTCCGTTCTGAATGACGGAAGGATCAGTTTCTCCATCAATATTCATCCAGAACTGAATAGCATCGGTATTTGTCGCCTGCACATTTAAGCCCTGATTCCATTGCATCAAACCGCCCCACCTATTATTATCCGATTCATTAGGATCAGGATATGGATTATAGATTCCATTATGCTCTGTAGGATCGAATACGATATCAAGTACTTGAGCAGTAGGGGGAGTGCCGCCGCCGAAGTTCTTATTCGGTTCGATAACAGTGATCGGAACGTCACGCGGGTATTTTTCGTACCACCACGTTCTTGATTTACGTTTATTGATCTGATCGTTCCAGTAATCGGTTCGCGTATTTCCATAGAAGCCTCGTCCCATGTAGTATTGTATTCCCTGTGGCTGCGACGAATGCACCCATCTGCCATAAGACATCAGCAAAGGAAACTCCGTTTTACCGCCTTCGAAATCATCGAGATAGGCTATGCTCGCTCCGTTATCTACCGGCATCGGCGAAACCTGAGTATTCGGATTTGGAATAGAGACAGCTCCGTCTAATTTTATGCTCAGTTCCGATTTATCCTTGAGGTTAAAGATCGGCAAGGCGNNATATCCGGCATCCGCGCCGATGATCCAATTCGAAAGCGGCTCCTCTCCCTGTCGTGTTTTGATACTTGGCTGGTGCAGCGAGAAGTTCAGTAAGGAAACACCGATCAAACCATGATCTAAGATCGGTATCTCGGCGCGAAGCCCCATAAGGTTTTTTGTTGACGTCGTAAAAATATCATGTACATCATAATCCACACTGATCTGTCCCGATGTAGCAAGATCGGGCTTTAAAAGCGTAATGGTTCCTCCGTTCACATCTACTCGATAATCAACGCCTTCTACTAATTGCCGTCCGGCCACGCTAACGCGAACACTTCCATCGACGATATTAAATGCATTCAGATTGATCGTTGAAGATGATCCGCCCGAATACCTCACCGTTATTGATATTTGAGTATTCTTACTCGCAACATAATTCTGGAGAGTATTGGGTGGAGTTGTATAAAGGTCAGGAAAATAAAATGTCGTACCCGAGCTATACTGAGGATCGAGACGTTTCTGCTCGGCGATGAAATCGAGAATACGTTTGCCAAATGGCTCCAGATACGGGAAATTTACCGTTCCATTTCGCCTATCCAATATTGGCGACGGGTCAACAAAATTATCAAATTGACCGTCGGGCTGACGAATTCCCAGATTCGAATTCTGATACCGGTCAAGCCCCATGACTGAGATCGCTTTTTCAGCCTGTGTTCCTCGCGCAACCCGAACATTTTCATAATACTGCCCGGTCGGAAAAATATATGAAATTTTTGCAGAAAAAGTACTTGGATCGATATTCGTCGCTCCTACATAATAGGAGTTCTTTAGCATCGTCTTCCATTCGGGATATCCTGGAGTATTATAAAGATTTCTTGGCTTGATGAGTTTAAGAACTATATCTGTATCGATTTGACTGAAAGAGTTTTCTCCGTATTGTTTTTTTGGCTGATCTCTCGTATGATAACTAACGGCTATAAAATCATTATCTGCAGGTTCCTGATTAAGAGTAAGAACTCCGGTTGAATAATTTACAGAATATTGTGACGTATCCAAATGCTCGACCGGGCCGCCTTCAAAAAACGGTCTGGCACCACCATTATGCCATTGAGGCGGATACACAGTATTTAATGGAATCGGCGGAAGTCCGTACCACGCTTTGGCAATTACCCTTTTAATAGAGGTAAGTGTCGTACTACGCCAAACATCGATTTGTACATTCGGATCAAGTGAATTAGCATCATCGACTGCACCGGCATTTGGCGGCTCCTGGGAATAATATATTTCATAACGGGGAATATATAAGGTATCAAGAAAATATCTGCTTCGACGGTAGTTCGCCGGCTGAATGACAAAATCTGTTCCCGATGAACTTCCGGGACCGCCTCCGAACGTTTTTGATTGATGCTCGCCTTTTTTCTGAGCGGCAATTGCTGTCAAATACACCGGGCCAAAGCGCATGACGGCCTTGAAGCCAAAAAGTGCAGACTGAATGCCGATATATTTCGACGGAGTCTTCAGTGTGACATCTCCAGCCTCGATAGATTGGATGATCTCTTCGGGAAAACCCTGATAGCTCAGCTTAAAAATATTATCAAAATTAAATTGACGCAGACTTCCGAAATCGGTATTGATCTTGATCTTATCTCCGACAGAGCCGGTGATATTCATATTTACTTCCTGCTTAAAATCCAATCCCGTTTCGGATCCGGAAAAAAGTGCACCGGTCGTCGCCAGGAATTGATTATCACGATACGCAAGATGAATGGCAACGTCGCCATTGACTCGGAGATTGATCGAAGGTCTTCCGAAGATCGTCGGCACGATCGAGGGTGGAATGGGGATCGATATTTGCCCATAATCGCTAAGGATGCCATTTCCTTTTTGTGCGCCGGCAGCTCCGGGTGCATTTGCGCCTGCTGCAGCAGTATTGACATATTTCTGAGCTGCATCGTGAAAAGAATTTCGAAGAGCTTCATCACGTTCAGTATTAAGATAGTCGCTCAGAGTTTCAGTCTGGGGTTGACGGACATCGGCTCCTTGGACAACATCGTGTGTCGTAACATTCCCAAGCGAATCGAACTGAATCTGCCGTTTCACCGGTGTTGACATAAATCCTCCTGATGAGGGTGGTAAAGCCGGATTAGCAGCAGGATTATCTACCTTCTGCGGCGGAACAACGATCGTGCTATCTTTTCCGCTATGACCGGGAAGCAGATTACTTAAAAAATCACCTACTTTTCCAACCGTGTTACTAATGGAATTCGTTACGGAATCGATCGTGTTAACCGCACCGACTTTTGAAGTATCTTTTTTTGTAGAATCCTTTGGCTCAGTGGAAGCAGTAGTTTTTTTTAAGCCGGAACAGGAAGAAAGAATAAGAAGAAGCCCCAGCGCAGCAATAGGGATAAAACTCCAACCCGTTCGAGCGGTGCGAAGATAATCAGAAATGTATGAAAAAGGCAACGCTTTTTGCAATCTGCTCGTCGAGAAGAAGTTATCGGATAACAAGAGTCATCATCCAATTCCCTTCTGGGAGAGCCGGATGATGCATTCGATTTAATGGTATTCCGGCGCTAATGTGCCGAAGTTATTAAATTGTCACAAGTTATCGATAGAGTTTCTCCTTTGATCAGATGCAAAAAGCCATAAAATTTAACAGAAGTGGCAAAACAGCCGTTCCGAACGGATAAGCCGAAATCCATTACTTTTTATTCATTTAGCTAAGGCTGAATCATTCCCAATGTTCTTCTCGTTAAAAGAAAGAATGCAGCAAGAATCTCATAATCCCTTAAAGCGCTCCTGGTGGCGTACGTCGTTCCGCGTATGGGGTTACATTCTTGTTGAGCATATAGGTCCATTTCTCCTCGGTTTTACGGTGATCATGTTCGTTTTTCTCCTTCAATTCCTGATGCGCTTCATCGATAAAATCGTTGGCAAAGGACTTGATCTATGGACGATTATCAGACTTATCTCTCTCAACCTTGCCTGGATGGTTGTGCTTGCAATGCCGATGGCAGCGCTTGTTGCAAGCCTTATGGCCTTCGGTGCTCTCGCTGCTTCGAATGAAATGACCGCAATGAAGGCTTCCGGTATCAGTTTTATGAGAATGCTTTTTCCCGTTCTGCTCTTAGGATTAGTACTGGCTTATGGCGATCTCGTTTTTAATAATGATGTACTTCCTGATGCCAATCATTCGGCTAAAGATCTGATGTCGGATATTCAGAGAAAAAAACCGACCTTCATCGTAAGAGCTGGAGAGTTTAGTGATGACGAAGCTTTGCCGGGTTATTCGATCTTAGCACAAAAGACGGCAGAAAACTCCAGCGATTTAGAAGGGGTAACCATTTATGATCATTCCGTCGGAAATGAAACTCGAGTTCTCACGGCAAAAACAGGGAATCTGGCATTTACAAAAGATTTCCGAAAACTCATCCTCACTCTGCATAATGGCGAAATGCACCAGTTTTTTAATAACGAACCAACTGATTATAGGCGCGGAGTATTCGAAACCTATATTGTTCGCATCCCGACTTCGGGTTTTGATTTTATGCAACAGGGAGAATCCGAACGAGGAGATCGTGAGTTATCCGCTCATGATCTGATGAATTATGTTATCAAGCGCGATTCTGCTGCTGACAAAGAGCAAGTTTCGTTTATCGTACTGCTCAAACATTTTGCCGAGGTTATTACCAATACAAAAAGAATCTCACTCCCTGATTCTTCCGTAGCCGATAGCAACAGAAAGGCAGTAGTTACCGGAAATCTCAGACAAAGTCTTTTTCAAATCCCGTCGGAAGCTTCACAGATCGTCGGAACGAGGCTTGATGCCGGAAGCTATCTTGTTGAAGTCCACAAAAAATACGCTTTGCCTGTTGCGTGTTTTGTATTCATTTTGCTGGGTGCTCCGCTCGGGGCACTTGCAAAGCGAGGAGGTATCGGAGTAGGCGTTGGGCTTTCCATCGGCTTCTTTATTCTGTACTGGGCATGTCTTATCGGAGGAGAAAAGCTTGCCGACAGGGGCATTATTGCACCCTGGACCGGAATGTGGGCAGCAAATATTGTTCTCGGAATCTTGGGCGGATTTCTCACGATCCGTGTTCTTAGAGAAAGAGCCGGAATGGGTTTCTCTTGGCTCAGAAATTTATTTGGAAGAAAAAAGTCGAATGAAAAAACAGCATCGTAGATATTTCCTGATTCCCGTTACTCTCGGAATTTTGATTCTTTCAGCTTGTTGCGTGCCTGCGCAAAAGAATTCGTTTCCGACGGTGATCGATACTTCCTACAACGATACTGCCGTTAAAGATGCCATCGATATTGTGAG
>PLXB01000154.1 GCA_003151215.1 Ignavibacteriota bacterium | reverse complement strand
ACTCAAACTTTTAAAAGCGGAATGTACTATGTACGTCTTGTGTCAGGCGCCAATGTGTATAGCGGAAAATTACAGCTTCTAAAATAATGACGTTTAGTGCCCCAATTCTTTGTACAAATCCCTTAATAACTATATTTGTAAAGAAAGGAATCTGTATAGAGAATGGTGGGTACTATAGATCCCAAGGTTTTGGAGATACCGGATCTTTNNTATAACTGGCAATATCTTCATATTCTATTGTACCGATACTACACGAGCCGAGATCACTTCATTCCCATATCTCATTCTAAGAATATAGGTCCCCGGCATTAATCCGACTGCCTTCCATAACATCTGATGCCTTCCATCGGTGTATCTGAGTTTGTTACCTTAGATAGGTATTCAAGAGGCATAAATAAGGGTATATGTTTTAAGGCTTTCTCGTCCCAACTGCCATCCAACTTTGACCACTTTTTGTGCCAACAACACAGGCAGTATTCCCAATCATCGAAAACCCGTAAGAACCATAATTATTAAGGCTATAATCAAAAAGTGATAGATACTGTTTCCATGTCTTTCCATACTTAAACTTATTTGAAAAACAATTAAGTAACAAAAACTGCTATCATCCACTCTTCACCTCATCACAAATTCTTTAGGGATGTATCGCAAACTGATTTAGCGGGTCATGAGCAGATAGAATACCAGAAAAGTCAACACCGTGAGACAAAGACCATACATAAAAATACTGTAACTAAGGTTAAGATATCGGTACTTTTTACTGATAGCTTTTGCATTGAGATACGAACCATGAGTTATACTGCTGTAAAGACAATCTTTGTCATTCATCATTTCCTTAATTCCACAATCGAATTCATCATATGACATTTTATAAAAATTGCCGAAGAAAAGGGGATCCGATGTTTTCTCTTTTATTTGTTGGCTTGACGTAATACCCACCGAAATTTTCGGACGCACCGCAAGAACTGCGAAAAAGATCGTTAGAACACTGACTCCGAGTAACAGGAACGCAGGAATAGCTATACTCTGTGGAAAATTTTCATGATTTCTAAGCGCAAGACCGACGATACCAGCGACAATGATTGCATTAGACCAAATCATGGTCTGCGCCTTATGGTCAGCCATTGAACTGTTCATCATAAGCGTATGGGAAAGGATCTTAAATATCGTTTCTGTCGCCGGTTCAGAATGTGCATCTTTACGTTCAATCCCGATCTTTGGAAGCGAAGCTTCTTCCTTGGGAGTTATACTCCTGCGAAGCTTCTTATCGAGTGTTCGAATATTCTCTGCATGCTGCTCACCAAATGCTTCCTGTGCAAAACGAGTGAAGTATTTATGACCTTTAAGGAGATCGAGAGTCTGCTGAGCCCATTCCCGCTCGTTATAAATTACGCCGAGTGCCTTCTCCTGTTCAAAATGCAAGAGTTCACGTTTCTCTAAAAAAGATTTCCTCCCCATATCGAAAAGATCGGCATCTCTGACAATCTCTTCTAAGAGATTTCTGGGCTGTTGCGAAAGCTTCGATGAGCGGATGCATCCTGCGACAAGATCTATCTTCTCTTCCGGGAAATCTTCTTTTTCCAGGAATTCTGTTACGATCCGAACACTCTCTTCTTCATAACCCAGATATGTCTTTGTATAACCTGCATCAAGGAACCAGCTTGCAAGTGCGACTACTTCGATACCCTCTTCGCCGAGTTTCATCCCTTTGCCAATCTTACGCGCAGTCTCAGCTACCATCTCCGTATGTCTATAGGTGTGATAGGCCATATATTTGGGAAGAAGCTCCTTAAAGAGATTAGATACAAACTCCGATGCTTTCGTTACGATGTTGGTTTGTTTTGCCATTAATGCTAAGAGTAAAATTTCTACAAATCTACAACAGAATTGCTGTCGGTCTCAAAATGTAAACCCAATGGAGAAATTAACAAGCAATGATTCGATGGACCATTCCAGGGCAAGACTGAAGACCTATTCGACTATACAAGAAGGTGCAGCACGGATATCCTCATGTAGAGAATTGAAATATCAAATAAGAGTTTTTATTATTTCACTATTGTCGTCGAATAAAGCTTTTTGCCTTTTGAATCGATCACCTGAAGATCCAGTTTGCTTTTCGAGATCGAAACTGCCATAAAACCCGGCGTCGAAGCGCTGAATTTTGTCGTTACTGTTTTTCCATTCGGGCGTACTTCCGAACCTGCACCGGATACAAAATAATTGACATTTCCATCGGCTGCCTTCTGATGCTGCAAGTCATGTTCGTGACCGGCGAAATAGGCATCAACATGATATTTTTCGAACAGAGGTTTAAGCCGCGCAATAAGCTCAGGCTGATTGCCATGCTCGGAGCCGCTGGAATAAACAGGATGATGACCGACTACGATCTTCCATCTTTCTTTCGAATTACTGAGAACGCTATCAAGCCATGCAAGCTGTATATCAGAATTCTGTGTTGCAATATCGGTGAAATTCGATGGGTTTTTCACGTAACTTTCGATAAACGGATTTGTATCGATAATAATAAAGCGTACCGAACTCTCTTTGTCGATCTTCTTCACCAGAGTATAATATCTCGATGGCATCACCCATCTTCTGCTTTTCTTCGAATAATCTATTTCCCCCTGTACGTTTCCCTGATAATCATGATTGCCGAGCGCCGGGTACCAGTCGATCTGTAAAGAATGATTTTTATACACATTTTCAAAAGATGACATCCACTGCGGATCGTCGGCGCCAGCCACGCCGCAGCAATAAAAATTATCACCAAGTGCTAATACGCATTTCGGTTTAAAATCCATTGCGAATTTTCCCATTTCATCTGCGACATCCTGCTGGCTCCATTGCCCGTTCCGTCCCCAATCCCCGATTGCGAGGAATTTAAATGCCTTCTCAGCATCCTCCGGAGCCTTTGTCTTTTTCTCCTGGGAAAAAGAAACGGCAGTGAAGGAACAAAGGAGAATGAGTACGGGGATTTTTATGAATGTTTTCATGGATATTGAAAAATATATCTTGGTTTATTTACGCCGGTAAACGGTGAAGTCGGGAATAACATTAAGCGACAGTTTGCTCGTTGTATAATATGCATTGCCTGAGATGCTCCAGCAAATTGCTTCTCCATGAGCTTCAGGAAGGTATGGTTCATTCATCGGAATGCGAAGAAGTGTGTTGAGAATGGATTCACCGGGTTGACGTTTCCAGTAGTAAATATTCGTAAGATTCCTGACTAATATTTCCTGCCCATCGGAAGACATGCTTCCTCCACGCAAAGAGACCAGGGGGATCGTCGCAATCTTCGTTATGGTGAATGTGGAATCGACCGGTTGAGGGTAATGGGCTACAAAGACATTTGCAGGCGTTCCTTTATCAATAATATAAATATCTTTCGTTGCCGGATCAAGCAGAATTGTTTCTGCATCCGTTGGGCCATTGGGATATTTGAAGTAAATATATTCAACTTTGTCAGTTTGACCAAGCGCTCCGGAAGTATCAAGAGCCGAATGAGGCTCGGGAAAACGTTGGACAGAAACGTTGGCTCTATTCGCTTTAGAATCGCCAATATCAGCAAGATATAAATAATTTACCCCTGCTGCCGGTCCGGGACCGATCGCCATATCCGTCCAATCAGTATTTCCTCCGCCTGCTACGAGAAAATATGCTTTTCTCGTTCCGGTAGTATCGAGCAAAAAGATATAGTTATTTAATCCGCCATCATCATGCGTCCAGAACATATTCGGATACGCACGGCTCGCTGAGAGACCCGAGGCTGACTGGATCAAAGGATCGGTTACATATCCGATCTGCACACCATTATGAAAAGTAGAGGTATCGTTTGGAATTGTTGAGTAAACGCCCACTGCGACCGTATCGGTTTTTTTTGTCGTATCAGGCTGAGTGACGACAGGGTTCGATTCCTTTTTTGTGCAGCTGCCTAAGGCAAAAGCGCATGAAAGGAGAAGAACTATTGAAGCTTTTGGTACTCTCATCTCATTATGTAAAAAATTATGCCGCATACATATGTATGCGGCATAATATTAATTTAGTGAATTATTTATTGTTGGTTTCCAGAGCCATCCTGTTGGTATGCACCAAAATCAGCACCGAGTCCTTTTGTGATGGCGCCGAATTTATTCGTGGTAGCATTATACGCCGGACAAGCACCGGTTCCATTAAATGGAATCTGAAGAACTGTTCCGGCATTCGTCTTCACTGTTCCGATGTATGCTTTGTTAACACAGGGCGAAGTCGGCTGCAGATTGAAGTTGCTCTTGAAACTTGTCGGCACGTCAATAAAGCGTGCATTGCCGTTCTCATCCATCGTGCGCATGAGATTTTCAACCGGCAACTGGTTTGAAAATGCAGCAGGGAAAGTATTCCATGTTGCCGCAGGAATTTGAGTGACATTATAGCTTACAAACATCGGATCGTGTTGTCCTGCCGTACCGGCCATGTCATGCGTTCCGAGGTGCTGAATTCCATCGGATGGATTAAAGTGATTTACGATAGTATCGGTTTGGCCATAATACCACTGGTAATCATAAGCGGAATTGGCAGTATCGGCGATGGTGCTTCCGCCAAGAGCGCGGAAGCCGGTGCGGCAATTGACGATCAGGTTATTAAAGATCGCGCCGCGAGCGCCTGCTTCGATATCAATAGATCCGGCGCGTCCGGACTTTGTGCAGCGCCAGCCGCCTGTGACGATGGTGTTATTATAGATATTCACATTGCATTCCGGATTAATACCGCCGGTGTTTGCAAGCTTCGGTCCGTTCGTCGCAATACCGACATAGACATTAAATGCGATATCGCCAACTGTTCCGGATTTCATATTGAAATCTCCGGACGTCGGAGCAGCGCATTCAACAACATTTCGGAAAATGCTGACCTTGCCGCCGGAAATACGAAGCGGATCGTCCGTCGAACCGGTGATCCATGAATCTTCCATAATAAAGTTCGACGCAGGGTTCTGGAACCACACGGCATATCGTGTTCCTGCATTGCCATAGATCGGATCGGTTGAGCCCGATGAACCGCCGCAATACTCTAAATGTGTCCATTTAATAATGACATCTCCTGACGTTGCCGATCCAGCGATGCCACCCCATAAAGCGCCTGAATTAACGTCTGTCAGTGAATTATACTTCCGCAGCCCCGGAGCGACAGTCAAATAAATTGGTGCCCCTTTTGCCCCATTGCAAATCATCGTCCCTTGCACCTGGAATTCCGGCGAGCCAGCGGCAGTATTTCCCGTATTGAGCACGATTATCGTAATTCCCTGCTGAATGAGCAAGGTGTCGCCTGCAGGTACGATTACGGATTGATCCATATACCATATCGGATGTGGTTGACCGGCTTTCGGCGATCCGGCTGGATAGACATTCGTAACAGTGCCATTCTGTGGTCCGCGAATAGTATCGCCCGCTATCTGTTTCCCGACGATAGGAAGCGGATTTGATATTACAGGGTTACTGGTAGAGGAACTGCATGCAGCGATCAAAAGTGCACAAGCAACGGATGCAGCCGCACGAAAGAACGAGCGATTTTTCAGAATCTGAGTAAGTTGTATCATATTGTATATTGAGTTAGTTAATGAAATTACATTTTTAAACGAATACCGAGTATGTAGGTGCGATCATATAGTTCGCGACGTATGAGCAAATTTTGACCGTTGGTTTGATAACCGATCGGCTGGGGATAATCGGAATTTAAATACGGCTGATGAATTTCCTCCTCCCGGGGAGCATTGAACAAATTAGTTATTTTCACATAGACAGATAGATTTCCTATGATACGCTGCTCTCCCGATAGATCGAGCTGCAAATACGGGACTTGCCAAATATCATTATTAAGGTAAGGCGAGACTCCGACGATCGCTGTTCCGGTATAGACTGCACTGATCTGCGCATCAGTACCCGACTCGAAATTTTTATAGAGAAGCGAAAGATTGCCAATATTTCCAGCCTGTCCTTCCAACGGACGAGTCTGTTTGGCTGAATCAAA
>PLXB01000234.1 GCA_003151215.1 Ignavibacteriota bacterium | reverse complement strand
TATAAAGGACGGACGATGTTCGCGCCGAAGGCGCTTGCCTAAAAATGTATGGAGTGTATTGAAGCCGTTCTTCTTGCGCCTGAGTAAGATGAGCGGCTTTCGTGTTCTTTTTAGCTGTTTGGAATCCTAATACCACCGATGATCACGATTGCTCTCGATTCTATGGGTGCGGATTTTTCTCCGCATAATGAGATCGGCGGCGCGTTGGAAGTTTTAAAGAAATCAAAAGGGAGAATCAGGATTCTTCTGATAGGTAAGAAAGAACTTCTCAAAAAAGAATTAGAAACGCAAACGGCAGGTTCTTATGANNAGAACCAGTTCAGGCTCTTAGGCAGAAGCGAAAATCTTCAATCGTTGTAGGTCTGCAGGCAATAAAGCAGAAGCAAGCGGATGCATTTGTAAGTATCGGAAATACAGGCGCTGTAATGAGCGGCGGAACGCTTGAGCTCGGCAGAATTTTCGGAGTGAGCCGCCCGATGATCGGTTCCCAATTTCCGCGCGGTGATGGTGGTTTCACTCTTGTTTTCGATGTCGGAGCGACGGTCGATGCAAAGCCGCACTGGCTCAAAGAATATGGCATCATGGGTACGATATATGCAAAAGATATTTTTGGCATTGCAAACCCAACTGTTGCATTGCTTTCAGTTGGCGAAGAAGAAACAAAAGGAAATGAGTTGGTCTTTGAAGCAGCAAAGCTTCTTAAACAGACGAAGCTTAATTTCATCGGTAATGTTGAAGGCAGGGATATCTTAAACGGGAAAGCGGATATTATCCTTTGTGATGGCTATACCGGGAATGTGGTCCTCAAATTTGCTGAAAGTATTTTGCCGTCTTTGAAAACACGCATCAAAAAATATTCCGAGCAGGGTTTTTTACAGAAGATCAAAGCGGGGATTGCTGCATCGGTATTACGGACAACATTAAAAGATTTCGATTATCAGGAATATGGGGGTGTGCCGCTGCTTGGTGTCAATGGTGTCGTCATTATCGGGCATGGAAGTTCGACACCCCGCGCGATCAAGACAATGCTTCTCAGAGCAGAAGAAATGGTGAAGAAAGATATGTGCGGTACTATTGGAAAAGCCTTGGAATCTGAACAGGAACAAGCTAGAAATTAAATGAGAAATATGATGACTCTTAAACGCGCTGCTATCACTTCCGTTGCGCATTATCTGCCGGAAGAGGTCGTACCGAATTCCTTTTTTGAATCGTATCTCGATACGACTGACGAATGGATAAAGACTCGCACCGGAATAAATACTCGACGCATCCTCCGTGAAGGCGGCACGAGCGATCTGGCATTACCTGCCGTAAAAAGTCTTCTTGATAAGCGCGGTATCACTGCAAATGAGATCGATATTATTATTTTCTGTACTGTTACTCCCGATATGTTCTTTCCAGCTACTGCATGTATACTTCAGGATAAGATCGGTGCAACGAATGCATGGGGTTTTGATCTTTCAGCAGCGTGTTCCGGCTTTTTATTCGGTCTTGAGACAGGCAGACGATTTATTGAATCCGGTGCAGCGAAAAAGGTACTTGTGGTCGGAGCCGACAAAATGAGTTCGATCACGGATTATAGTGACAGAAATACCTGCCCGCTATTCGGCGATGGCGGCGGAGTTGTACTCTTGGAACCCATAGAAGAAAATAAATATGGAGTACTCGATTCAATTCTGCACGTTGATGGATCAGGCGGGTCGCATTTATACATGAAGGCAGGCGGAAGTTTAAACCCTTCTACGCATGAAACTGTCGATAAAAAATGGCATTATGTCTACCAGGATGGAAAAACCGTTTTCAAGAGTGCCGTAGTAGGGATGGCAGATATATCCGCTGAGATCGTTGAAAAAAACCATCTGACCGCTGATGATATTGCCTATCTCGTTCCGCATCAGGCAAATCTTCGCATCATAGATGCAACCCGCGAACGTATGGGGATTTCCCCCGAGAAGGTAATGATCAATATTGATAAATATGGCAATACGACTGCTGCAACTATTCCCATTTGTTTAAGCGAATGGCATGCTGCCGGAAAAATAAAAAAAGGTGATTACCTCGTACTTGCAAGTTTTGGCGCAGGATATACGTGGGGCTCTATCTTAGTACGTTGGGCATATTGAAATAATGATCTCATATGTTTTTCCCGGTCAGGGATCGCAATATGTCGGAATGGCAAAGGAATTTGCCGATATACCTGCTGCGAAAGAATTAATGCAGCTGGCAGATGAACTTCTTCATATTCATCTGGCAAAGACAATGGCGGAAGGACCCGAGGAAACATTGAGGCAGACCGATTTTACCCAGCCTGCTATCTTTCTTCATTCAATACTTGCCTTACGTTTTACCGGTGAGCATGATGAGCCGCAAGCATATGCCGGACATTCGCTTGGTGAGTTTACTGCTCTTTACGCAGGCGGCGCTATGAAATTTGAAGAGGCATTACAACTCGTAAATTTGCGCGGTAAACTCATGGCAGAAGCAGGAAAGCGGCGCACAGGCACTATGGCTGCGATCATCGGCTTGGACGGGAAAGTTTTGAAAGAGCTTTGTGAAGAGATCGAGTTGGAAACAGGCAATATCGTTCGCCCGGCAAATTATAATTCTCCTGCCCCGATCGTCGTATCCGGTTCCGTAAGCGGGGTACATGAAGTAATCAGGCGAGCGAAAGAAAAGGGTGTACGCATTGCAAAAGAGCTTCCGGTTTCAGGAGCATTTCATTCGCCTCTGATGCAATATGCAGCAGACGGATTGAAAGAAGCGTTAGCTTCGTCATCGATTACTTCATGCAAAATCCCTGTATTTGCCAATGTCACTGCTGAGCCGCATGGTGAACCGGATTCGATTCGTGTATTGCTTGTCGAACAGTTAACCTCTCCCGTACGTTGGGAAGAGAGCATGAAGAATATGTATGACTTCGGCATTCGCGAATTTGTTGAATTCGGTCCCGGCAAAGTATTACAGGGACTCATAAGCAGAACGCTGAGCGATGTGAAGGTTTCGGGAATTGAAAAACCATAGTAAATAAGAAAGAAATCATTTTGACTACAGAACATTTAGGAGAAGAGCATCATTTCGAGGGAGACAGCGATATCCCTGCTCATCGTTTGGCCCCCTTTACTGTAAAAGGGTTTAAAGTCGACGAACTTATTTTTACTCAAGGATTCGTCCATTATTGCGACATCGATAAATGTGGAGGTGGCTGCTGTCATTCCGGAGTATATGCCGATACGAAAGAATACGAAA
>PLXB01000486.1 GCA_003151215.1 Ignavibacteriota bacterium | reverse complement strand
GCATATCATATTTAAAAAGAATATGGATGTGCCGATAGAAGAGATTGTGAAAGCTGTCGAGGACGCCGGGTTTTCCGTTAGGGATATCACCGCTATTTTCAATTTCAAGAATCAAAAAATCGAAGAAGACGGGCATATTGATTATGGAAATGACGTGCTGCATTTTATAGGTGTACCCGACCAGGTATTGAATGGACCGGTAAAACTACGATTCATCGACAAGCAATTCGTCTCGAAGTAAGAATTTAAAGAATGGTCGAAAAAAACTTCGATGGATTGCTACACGACCAATAAAATAACCGGGTGTTGTACGTCGAACCTTTCAAAGGAAAGGAAACTCTTTCATGTAACACTTATTTCTTAAATAGGGATCATGAAAACAATCTCCATTTTTCTTGTGGCCTTAGGACTATCCCTCGCAGGGAAGTCCTGGGCACAAGAACTCTTTATCAATACCGAGCCGGCAAGTAATATGCCGACGAAATCCTACGGATTTATCATCGGTTCCGAAAGTTTTGCCAAAGCAGGTTCGCTACATACCCGCAATGATCTGGAGTTCATGTACGAAGAAACGGGCAATCTCATGACGCATCTTATGCTTCATGCCTCGAATTATTATGGCAATTATACGTACAACAATTTTAATGTGTATGCGAAATACCGCATCTATACCGATGACGGATTTAAGCAGCATTTCCGTATCGCCACCTATGCTATGGGAGCTTTTGGAGTTCAGCGCAATACCTTTGCCGATGTTATGCTCGATGGTGGCAACAGCGGCTTAGCGACCGGACTTATTTTTACACTGCTCGAAAATCGTTTTGCTCTTTCTTCGACTTTGGGAGCGATCACACTTGTCCCGGATGTGAATGCAGCACCCGGGATTACATTTGAAAATGTACGAAATTATAATTACTCTCTTTCGGCAGGATATTTAATTTATCCTGAGCATTATGAAAGCTACAAAGATCTGAATGTTAATGTTTATGTCGAGCTCTTAGGAAAATTCATTACATACAATAAAGCCGATCCGGGAACAATTACGGCAGAACACGGTACCATTCTTGATCTTGCAATAGGACCGCAACTTATTATCAATTCGATCTGGAGGATCGATCTGGCAATGCGAATGAGGCTTATCTCAGGAGTCGAGAGTTTTCCGAAGCCAAGCATACTCTTGCGATATGAGCAAATGTTCTATCATTAACAAATCTATCTTAAAACATCCCCTCCTGCCCGCTCCGCTTTTTCTCCCTCTGCGCTTTCTTAAAAGTCAGCGTCCCGCGGTGAGGTCGGGAAATTCTGCTCTTGCGGTGTTATTTAATAATTCCTCGATGGTCAGGATTTGAATTTTCGGATAGCTTTTGCCCATGGGCGATTCGTAATAGCCTTCGCTGACGGCGATGTGATCTTTCAGGATGACGAGGTTATCGCCGAAGTAGAGTTTATTCATGAATGCAAAGATACGGGGATAACCACCCCCCCAGCCCCCGCCTTGAAAAGGCGGGGAGCAAAAATGGGGAGGGGAGGGAAACAGGCTTATATACGAAAGTTTGTAACTCCCCTGCAAAAATTTTGTTCTTTGTGGCATGAAACCGAGAGTTATACCCCAGATAATGACGATTTTAGCTCTTTTCCTTTTCGGACAAGCAGCGTTTGCAACGGCATCGTTCGTGGTTTTACCGCCAATTCCTTTCGAGAACGATACGATCCTTACCTGCGAAAGCATTATCGATACATTGCATCTCAGCTCCGGTTCTGCAGTGAATATTACAGGCATTTCTTTTACCGGTACGGACGGATCTTCATTTCAGTTATTAGGATCTCCGAGCCGCTCGTTACCGAAAGATTCGCTTATCCGCATTCTCTGCAGCCCGAAGCGATCGGGCGATCTGAGCGCCGGCATTCATATAGTTGCCCAGGACGGAACGATCATTGACGTGCCAATTCAAATACATGTTGAGTTCGCGCCGCTTTTGCTTTCGCAGCCGTCTTTTTTTAACGGCGATTCTCTCTCGATCTGTTCTTCGCAAAGCGATTCGCTGGTTCTGTTTTCTGCCTGTCCGATCACCTTACAATCGATCACTATAATCGGGCAGGATTCATTGTCATTCAAACTGATCGGATCAGGAGCAACTCCTTCTCCGGACGATTCGACGATCACTATATCCTGCACGCCGCTTCGCTCCGGGGATCTGAATGCGATGGTGCGAATACTATTGCCCGACGGGACAACGAAAGACATTCCTATTTCGATCTTTATCAATGACGAACCAAGTCTTACTATAGAATCCACCCCTCAGGTGATCTGCGATACCATAGGAGGAGATGTGATGCTGCGATTTGTTTTTCATCAGCGGAGCATCCCGACAGCGACTGAACTTACCATTCGCTACGATTCCACGATTCTTGTTTACCACGGATTCGTCGATCAAAACGGTGTCGATCAGACGATCAACCGTCCAAACGAAGGTTCTGCGCGGATACGATTTAAGACGACCGATGACTCCGTACTCTATGCATTATTTTCATTCTATCCGGGCGATTCATCCTGTACTACGGTGTTCCTGGATTCCATAAATCTGTTTAATACGGCGGCTCAATGCGTTCATATAGATCCGGGTTTGCTTTCTGCTCAGATATGTACTTCCATTGCCTGCGGAAGGACGTATCTGACGCGTTATGCGCATCATGGAGGTGTTTTGAGATTTTGGATCGTTCCGACTCCCTCCAATGGCGAAGCCGTACTCCATTCGGATATGCCAATAAAACTTGAAGAACTGAGCATAACCGACATCCGCGGAATGACGAGTTTTATTTCTGCCGGTGCAACGGGTAATCAAACGAGCTTTCCCCTGCATCTGCAATCGTTAGCGCCGGGATCATATTTTCTTCATGTGAACGGGCAGGGAAATGTCATCCCTCTGATCATATCAAAGTAAAGCCGGAGTCCTATTCGGGAAAGGGGATCGGATGCTGAATGAGATATTTCTGAAAAAGATCAAGAGTTATTTCCAGCGCTTTCTCCATTGCAGGAGGAATAGCTTTATTGGGATGCTCGGCTCCGAAAGTATGACCTGTTCGGGGAATAATATGGATCTCGGCGAATTGCTTCACAGCGGCATCATAAATAGCCTGTGATTCTTCCGGCTTTGCAGTCAGATCTTCGCTTCCTGCTATCAGGAGCAATGCTTTTTCCTGCGATGTCATCGCATGCGCTACTGAAGGAACATCGAAGCGTTCTTTATTTTTTTCAATATCGTTTAGGAGCGAAGCATTCAATCGCATGATCTGTCCTGTTCTGGAATTTTGGATCTCTAAAAAGCCCTGTTCTCTCCATTCGCGTTTTCGTGGTTCAGTGTAGCGGTTAAGATCGCTTACCGGCGCCCAGGCAGCAACGGCGCGAATTATCCGGTGGCGGGGTGTTTCAAGGATCGCTACCGAGGCACCGCGTGAATGACCAAGTAATCCGATAGCCTCGTTATTAATTTCACTTGTCTCTATCGGAATATTTTTCAATTGACTAATTTCACCGATCACATCACTGAGTTCATCAAGCTCACGCGAGATCGTGTTTTCGGCAAAGCGGTCGAGCTCGGTAAAATTCATCAGATCCTCACCAACTCCGTTATGCGAAAAATTGAATGCCATACTGACAAACCCTCTCTCCGCCAACCGTTCCCGAATCGCAGGAAATGCCCCCCAATCTTTGAATCCCTTAAACCCATGAAGAAAGATGATGACGGGCTTTTTGATGCCGTTCGGTTCGTATCGTATATCGGCGCGGAGCTTTTCTCCTTCGCGGGAATGCAGAATAAATTCTTTATAAATCATAAAATGAAATGTCTTTGAAAGATGTTAGGGAGCGGTGTTTATAATGGCGAACTTGTAGCCATGTAGTAATTTTGCGTACTTAACATAATCTCTATTTATCAAATTCAATGAAAATCACCGTTCAAAAAGCAAATTGGAAAACTTTTAAATCCGATGCCGTCGCATTTTTTCAGCCCGAAGATTCGAAATGGCTTCAAAATGCACTGAAATATTACGGCGAAGGAACTGCCCTTCATACGCAGGCATCGCAGATGCTTTCCGGCGGTGATATGACGGGCAAGAAGGACGAACAGATCGTCCTTTATCCCACAAATGGAGAAGCGGCCGTT
>PLXB01000189.1 GCA_003151215.1 Ignavibacteriota bacterium | reverse complement strand
CTGGTAACCAATACAGGAATCATAACGCAGAGTTTTATGAAGGTGAAATAAGGGGAAGAGACTGACGGACTGAAGTCCGTCTCACTGAGGGGAGAATTCCATCCCAAAAATTCCATTCATCCTATAAATCCTGATCTGGATACCTGTAACGATTTCAGAATTGCGAAGTTTTTATTGCAAACTGTTGTTACCATTGCATGAAAAAACTTCTTATTGTATCTTTGCTCCTGATCCTTAGCGAAGTATCTGCGGCTCAGCAGAGCACTGCACGCCGCACATTCATTGAAGAATTCACCTCAAGCTCGAGCGACGCCAGCGCAGCAAGCGACCCGGTGATCAATCAGTTCGAAGGCGAAGCACCGGGGAAATTTTGTATCGTCAAATGGTATCTGCCTATCGGCACCAATGGCGGAACGAACCCATTTTTTGCTGACTACCCTCTTTCAAAGACGCGAAGCCAGATCTATTACGGCAACGATACCGTTTCGCGTATTTTTCTTAATGGCGGAAACCGGTTCGATCCGAACGGACTTTCACTCGATGAGCTTCGCGCACAAGTTGCACCGTATTATTCGAAGACTTCGCCGTTCGCCATTGATATCACCCAGCAAGTGATCGGCGATAGCGTTATTGCTACGGTGACCGTCCGCCAGCTCGATACGACGATCGACCTGACAAAACTATCCCTGGGCGTCATCATCACCGAGCGGTATAATCAGTTTACCGATATTAACCACTATCCGTACCATACGAATATCGTGCGCACGGTGCTTCCCTCTCTCGATCCGAAATTAGGCTTATTCCGCGATGCGCTTCCTTTTGCTTTCGTGATGCAGGGACATACGGTGCAGACATTCCGGTATGCTGCACAGCTCGGAATCGATTGGGATATGTACGGACTTGCCAGCACTGCCGTGATCCAGGATAATACGACGAAAGAAGTTCTGCAATGCAATTGGACCGTTCCGGAGATCAGCTTTTCGCGCCCGACTCCGAGTACATATCTGTTTCTTAACGGCGCGACCCCGTGCCAATTCGATCTGCTGAACACGACGGATTCGGATTTTACGATCTATCCGCAGCTTGTGCATAATGCACCTGCCGAATGGAATCTGGAGCTATCGGGTATGGTGATCCCGAATTTCGTGCTCAAGGCACATACACGAGCCCAAGGGACATTTGTCTCCGAAGAAAATATTCCGTTCCGCGGTTCGGGCGATTTCATTCTGCTGCTTCGTACCGATCCGGGAATTGTCGTCGCAAATATTTCCGGGACGCTTATCGGCAATGATTCGCGCGACATCATTATCAGGAACTGGGCATCGGCGGTGTATCAGGTCGATCCGGATATCGTCGCATGGAAGCAGTACGGGCTCGATGCGGCGATCATCAATGAAGACGCCATCGGCGATCTCTTTGATAATAACCTGCTGCGCTTCCGCACCGTTTATGTCGAGCGCTCTAACTACGGGAATCTTAGCGAACTCGGAAACATCAGGGATTATATGGCGCATGGAGGCAGAATGATATTTAATTCCAATAGTGTGCTCAATTACTTCAGCAACTCTGTCGTCGATACGACGATCAATAAATATGCCGTCGTCTTCGGAAATATCTTTCGCACGGCTCCGGCCGGTCAGGGATCGTCGTGGTCGAAGGGAAACGTCGTACCCGGAAATGTCTTTACCGATACGCTCGCTTCTCCGTTTGCGGTAAGTTCGCGCCCGATAGAAGAACTCACTCCTCTCGATACGTTCTCGAAACCACTGTTCATGGAGCAAGGCGGACATATAGTGGGAACGGCGATCGAAACGGGAACAGGAAAAATAGCATATCTCACTTTTCCGCTTTCCGATATTCAAAATGCAACACAGACTTCCTTTGTGACGGCAAAGATCCTGAGTTGGTTTGCGCTTCCGAACTCGAAAGTAAATTCATCTGCCGCAGAAGAACCTGCTGCGGCGATCTACCCCAACCCAATATCCGCTGCTGCAATAATTCGTTATTCTGCTTCGGCAGAAAAAGCGATCTTTACTTTGCACGATGAACTGGGAAGAGTGATGGCTCCTCCGGTACAAAATGTAAGCGAAGGGCAGTTACGTATCGATTGCTCTTCCCTGCCATCGGGAACATACTACTACTCATTACAAACAGGAGAGAAATTACTGCGCGGGAAGATGGTAGTGAGTCATTAATTGACTGAACGGGAAATTTTGGGATTTCAAAATAATGTCATTGCGAGCCGGGCTTTTGCCCGGTGCTGCAATCTAAATATCACAGGTAGCGAGAAATTTTATTTTACGACCGTAAACATCGCCGAAGAGACATCCCCACCAGTTATCAGTTTGCACAGGTACGTCCCATCCGCCAAGCCATGCAGATCAAGTGTTTCCGAATGCTCTCCTACGCTTATTTCCCCAAGAGAAATCTGCTTCATCCGCCTGCCGAGAAGATCATAGATTCCGATTGTGACATTGCCGGACTTTGCGAGAGTGAAGTTCAGTAAGGCTTGCGTGGAAGCGGGGTTGGGGAAGAGGGTGAATGATTGGTTTAATTGTTTAGATTTTTTTACATCATTTGTAAAATCGGAAAGAGGACGCCGCCAAAGACCACCGGGAGAAAATGATAATGTTTCGTATGCCCCTGCATACAAATAACCATCTTTGATTATCAGAGCATCAATCACAACAGAGTCAGGTAATCCATCTGAGGCACTGTTCCAAGTATCGCCGTTATTCAAAGAATAAATTATTCCAAAATATCCGGCGGCTAAAACAATGTTATTATTTGCAAGAAAAATATTAGCTCCGAAACTCCCTCTTTTGATTACTTCCCAATGATCGCCATTATCTAGCGATCGCATCATACTATCCGGAAATTGAGCGAAAATAATTGTGTCATTTGCAAAAACAGTGTATATATGATCATAAGAGGGATCCTGATAAATTAAAGACCATCGGTCTCCATTCGTTGAGCGATAAATTTGACCGGCATCGTTAGAGCAAAAAACAAAATCTGAATTTGCTGATACCGAGGTTGTACGAAGACCAAAAGGATTCAATGTAAGACCGCTATCAATCATAAACCAACTATTACCACTATCTGATGAGCGGGATACAACCGTATTACTCGATGCAGCAAAAATAAAGGTACCATGGGTAGTAAATGAAGTAACTTCTTCAACACCATGATCAGAGTGACGCATCCAAGAATTACCATTATTTGTTGAAAGATAAAGACCATCCATATTCATTAGCTCCCGCCAGCAGATAATTACCAAAAGAAAATAGAGACCGAACACTTACAGGGCTGATATCTCCACTTAAACCATTGTTGACAAACAGCCAATCTACTCCATTATTGGAACTACTAACAACACCACCATCTGAGCCGACAAAAAGAAATCCATCTTTTACAGTAAGAGTTTCAGGATAAATCGGACAATTAACTCGAACCCACNNGTGCAAAACCAGCACAGTGGGGTAAAAGCAGTATCATCAAAATATTGGCAAAGGAAAGAGTGACGTTCTTTCTCATTTTATAACCGTAAACATTATCGAAGAGATATCCTCACCAGTTATCATCTTGCAAAGATATGTCCCATCCGATAAGCCATACAGATCAAGCGTTTCCGAATGCTCTCCAGCAGCAATTTCTCTAAGCAAAACTTGCTTCATTCGCCTGCCGAGAAGATCATAGATTTCGATTGTGACATTGCCGGACTTTGCGAGAGTGAAGTTCAACGCGGCTTGCGTGGAAGCGGGGTTGGGGAAGAGGGTGAAAAGGTTTTCGCTTGATTTGGGATTGGAATTTACTGATGACGGAGTGTTGCCGAGTTTAGCGAGGAAAAGAGTACGTTCATTGTACATACTGTCATTTCGAGATAAAATAGAATTTCCAAAACTAACGGGCGCTTCCATAAAGCATCCGGCCACATAAACGTTATTTCCTGAAAGTGCTTCATAGCTTAATGTGGTTTCCACGATTGCGCCCAAACCCGATCTCCCTGAAAATTGTACCCATATTGTTTTTCCTGAACTATCAATTTTTACAAACAAATTCACTTCGTACACCTACAAGTTGAAAAGACGAATCTATAGAATTTACAATAACACCATTAAAATTAACAGCTCCACTAAAATGTCCTGAAAGATAACAATTTCCACTTACATCTGCACAGATATTGCTCCCCAAAATATCACCATACTCCGTATGCCTTCGAAGATATGATACTTTCCCTAACCATTGTAAAGTACCGTTTACATCATATTTTGCAACATACGTAAATGCTCTATATGCCTGATCAAAAACGACCGGTGTTGCGGTATCACTGTTGTTAACTGAATCCACAATATAACTACCCGTTTCATACACAAAATTACCTAACACAGAAGCTGAATAGGCGCTACCGGTTGCATAGTAATCATGCTGCTGATCCGTACTCTTCGCCCAAAGGCAATTCCCCTGTTCGTCAAGCCGTGCGAGAATAGGCTGTGGGATCGGTCCGCTCACTCCTTTGCCAATGATAAAGTTATTCCCATAAAAGACGGAATCGGCATACATCAGTCCGGAAATATATATATCTATATTTTCCGTATTTCCACTAAGAGAAAGAGAATTTATCTGAAGCTCTCCATAATTAGCAGTAATTTTATTGTGGGTACAGACCAAAGGCTGTTTTGCCCATATCACATTTCCGTCGTTGCCAACTTTAATAATGAGAGAACCCGATAGAGAATCTGAATTAAAGCTCCCGCCTCCAATATTAATGATTCCGGCAAAATTGCCTGAAACATAAGTGCCTCTATATATGTCAGTTGCTAAGGAGGATACTCCGAATGAATTATCGTGTGACAATTGATTTACCCAGAGCGCATTACCCTGAGAATCAATTTTCACGATCGAAGCACCTGTATGTGATTGCAAGCCTTTCCCGAAATTCAGAACATATCCTGGTGAAACATTCACGGCAAGATATAAATATCCAGAGCTATCTAATGCCAAAAAAGCATTATCAAGAGCACCCTCCGGATGAAATATTCTTAGAATTTTCCCATCCGGGCTGTATTTTACAATGAATAATGATCTAAGTGTCTGAGTATTATATCGTGCTGCATGAAAAGTCGAATCGCCGATTGTCACGACGCTGTCGAATATCACCCCTACATAGATATTTCCCATATTGTCCGTACATATACTTTCCGGCATAGCATTGCCATGCGTTGGTCCACCCGATTGCACTGCCCACAACCAACCCGGCGCCTGTGCCAAACCAGTCTGAGAACCTATCGTCAGAAAAAAGAGAACTCCGATAAATGTTTTCATAGTGTTACTTAAATATAGAGTCATCTTACAAAAAGAGAACAAGGAGTAATGCATTGATACATGCAAAGATACAATAAATTCTATAAAATGGTGCTCCCTTTTTCCCACCGTGATATTTGGATTTTCCCCAATAATTTCGTATGTTTGAAGCACACGGAACGTGATACATCGAATATTATTCATATTGGGGGTTTTTCCGGTTNNCCGCAGACAGTAGAATATGTGCGTCCGTTAAGCGATGTTGCCAGATTTCTCACGATCAATCAGGAGCGAAATCTCGAACATCGGCTGCTCGATCTGTTTCCACTTCGCACGTTGCATCATGCAGCGCATGGCTCGGGGAAGATCATGGAGAAGCGCATTACCTATGAAATCCTGAAGCAGCATGGCGCGAAGTATGCCGTCGTGATCTTCTCGGGTTCATGGAAAAACGAAGTCTCACAGCTTGGCATATTCCGTTTGCAGGCAGGGGGCTATCCCTCGCCGATCTACCATAGCCGGTCGTGGCATTCGAATTATTCCGATTCATATCATGAGATCCAAAGTATGCCGCTCGGCAAAGAGAATGTTATTCTCGTTAAAGAAGGCGAGAATGGCAAAAGCCCTTTTGTGATCGCCTCGCTTTTCAGCTTCCACGATAAAAGAAGTGCTGAAGAGATAAAAGAAGTTGTCATTATCAATGACCTCACACCTCGCCTTCCCCGGCTCAAAGCGATCGTGGATTTTCCTCTGAAATCTCTCTACGGCCAAAGCATCAAACTCCAAAAAACTTCCGATCATCTTCTTCTTCAGGCTGCCGATGTTGAGCTTGCCTGGAATCATGAAAATGCGCCCAAAGCAATTGAATTCTGGGAATACAATAAGACTTCGCGGAAGTTTATCGAGAGTAGAAGTACTGAGCGGATACCGGTTATGACAAGAGAATAAAGGATCCATTTCATAATATCATTCCGAGGGATAGCGGAGAATTCCGTAGTATTAGATTGCAGCGCATAGAATAATAGCTTCGTTCAGAATGGCGCCGAATGCCTTTTCCGCTTCCGATCGCTTTTCTATTCTCCATTTTATATTCCTAAAATTCTGAACTTCCTCAACAATATTCTGCAACTTCATCCGTCTTAAAGAGTATGCAAATCTGTTTATGGCTGAAGGAATAATTTCAATATCACCCAAGCGCATAGTGGATCACGAAATTGACCGCACGGTTCGCACCACCAAGGCAAGGCTTTTGGGGTTCATCCGTTCACGCGTCGGCGATATTGATGATGCCGAGGATATTCTGCAGGATGTCTTCTATCAAT
>PLXB01000388.1 GCA_003151215.1 Ignavibacteriota bacterium | reverse complement strand
ACAGCTCGTGCAATATCGGAACGTAGTCTTGAATCGCCTTCACTTGTCACCGGTCCCGTATTATGACCGGGGGGAATGATCAGATCGATCAATCCGGTAGCAGGAAGTCCGGCAATAACAGAAAGTTTCACAACCGGAACCCATGCCTGAATAAGCAAGAATTTATCATTAATAAAATCAGCTTCGCCGCCGAGCGAAGTGAGTACCGGTATTACTTCAGCCGAAGAATGACCTTTAATAAGATGGAGATAAACATAAACCCTGTCAAGCGTATCAACTTTAGGATGAGAAGCCGGCTGAATCGGAGAAAATGATTGAGGAGTCAACTGCCCGGGCCGCTTCTGAAGTGNNACTTCAAGCACATCGGAGGTCATTTTTTGCTCGACAGCCGTACGTGTCGCTTTTGAATTTGCAACCATGGCATGCACCTCCGAAGAGATCTGCACATCGACGAGTTTGGTTTTATGAATCGATTTGTTTTGCACGGTCTGCGCCATTGACAGAATCGGCATAAAGCCACAACAAAAAATTATACCAAGAATAGTAGATCTTTTCACGATTTTTATTCCTCTAACGATCGGTTATAATTCGTAGAATACTTAATGACATTGTGCTTTCGCTACAAGCGTATAGTACCAAAGAAAAAGAATTAATGCTCGAGACGCCAGGTTCCGTTAATGAACATAAATCTCCCTACTTCCGCATTTGAGATAGTCACACTGGCAAGGCCAACTGTGATCTGTACACCGTCGGGATCTTCTGTTGTTATGTAACATACTTGTCCATTCGTCGGAGTTACAGGAAGCGTTACCGTTGCTACTAAGAAAGGAACGCCATTATCGTTTACATCGACTACGGCTTGACCATCCGGGATGGTGGCGCCCGATGGAATAGTGTTTACTGTAGAGCCGAGGATAAGGTTGCCGTTATCGACAGTAACTGCAGTTGTTGCTCCGGAAATTGATAGGCCGGTTCCGCCGGCAGCATTCAGTAATAGACCGGTCGCTGAAGCATTAAAATTATTAACGGTCAGTGAACTAGCTCCACCCGCTGTCGGAGTTATAACGATCTGAGCTGTCGAAGGTTGAGTAATAATCGAGTTTGCAAGATTGAAGCCCGTCGGCGTCCACAGTGGGATGGTATTCAGCGTACCGCTTCCGGTGACGAGGTTAAGTCCGCCGGGTATTTGAGTTACCTGATTGCTGCCATCAAGATAGAGAAGATTGCTCAGCGGAAAAGGAGCAGGAGGCGCCGGAACACCGTTCAGCGTCAGATTGCCTGTTCCAAGATTAACAGTGACATTATCTGCTCCGACTCCGTCTCCAAGCATCGTGCTTCCTGAAGTACGAATCGAGTTATTCGTATTGACAATATCTATGCCCCAAGCCGAACCGCCATCGATAAGAAGATTTGTTGTTTTCGCTCCGGCAAGCAAAGTTAATAAAGCATTTGTATTTGGATACGTACCTGTGATATTGCCAAGATTATCAATACCAAGAGACCCTCCGTTATCAACAAGGAAGATATTATTCGCGGGAATAAGATCGTTATTATCCAAAACGAAACTCCGGCCTCCGACAAGACGGTTAGGCTGGGCATATAAGTTTTGAGACATCAGTAATATGACTGAAACTGCCAACAAGAAATACTTGAGATGTTTCATAAACGGTTAAGTAAGAATTGAGTAAGTAATGTTATGCTACAATTAAAAAAAATTTCGGATTTGCATATACACTAAAAGCTATGCAAAGAACTAAGCAGCTATCTTTATCAACGTTGATCGCAATAGGGCAAAAAGCGATAGAGTACAAGATTTCTATCCTCTAAACACAAATATACGATGTTTTTTTGATATCCCAAAAAAAACCCTGCCGAATTGACAGGGTTCTATTGAACGACGTTTTGCAGATCTGAAAAAGACCTATGGAATGACTATCTGTTTCGAAGTAATTAATTATTCCGCAATAGCACTTCTTTCGGATGTTGAGACTGTGATAAGTATTTTTCAATTTGCTCAAGTTTCAACTTCACAGAAGCTACATCGGAATTAGTTTTGCGAAGTTCATTAACTTCTTTTTGAAGCCCATCAATCTCATTTTGCTGACGCATCATGATCTCGCTCATGGCTTTTGCATTCAGTCCTATTGCAACCTTCACATATTTAATGCCTGAATAATTGAAAGTTTCCCATGCTCTTCCAAGAACCATAGTGAATTGCTCAGGAGTAATTTGTTCAGCAGAAACTGCTACTCCTATTCCATCATTGAGTCCGGAAGCAATAATAAAATCACCTGCATTTACAGATCCGATAACCTTAACAGGTACCTGTCCGAGGAAACCTACTTTATTGTACTCAGTTTCATGCCCTTTTTCCGGAATATTGCCAAGCACGATCGGAGCAAGAGAGATTGAATATACTGCTTGTGCGCCAGTTGTATTTTTTGAAATTAATCCATTTTTTACACCGACAATATCGCCGGGACGAAGTTTCTCATCGGGATTTGCTCGTTTCAGAAATTCTGCATAATCGGCACCGGCAGAAGTAAAGGCTACTCCTGCGCTTGATATTTGCTGATTAAGTGTTAATCCGAATGCAGTTGCCTGTATTCCCCATGCTATAACTGCAGCACCATTTTCAATTGCGTCTACAGTTGAGATCGGAGCCTCTAAAAAATCTGCCTCTGTAACGATATCAGCGGCTGCAGCAACAGCATCTATAGTACCCATTGCGATCGATATAGCAGATATTGCACTATTTAAAATATAAATCGGATCACTTAAAATATCTGTGGCGTCTTGCCCCTGAATACTTCCACGCTGTACGCCGTTACCATCGAAAAAATCTACAAAATGTGTGGTATTATTCAGACTAGTTCCGCTTTGGGCTGTACAATGAACCTCAATGCCATTAAGACTACTCGTATTGATATTTGCAGCATATCCACTGCCTGAACCATTGATAGTAAATTCATTGCTGCCTTCATTAATGGTAGTATTTCCAACATTAGCAGTGAATGTTCCGCCGCCGTTGATCGTCGTGTTGCCACCGTTGATCGTTGTATTCCCACTTCCATCGATCGTGAATTGCTGATTACCCCCAGTGATGAGTGCAAGAGTATTTCCATTTGTCGTACCGATATTTAATGGGTTATCGGCAATAATTTGATGAGTGGCACTATTACCATCGATCCAAATGCTGCCGCCGATCTTCTGAATTCCTGTTACAAGCTGATCGCCATTGATGCGCGAATCCCATACTGCATCGCCGGCCACATTCGAAGCTGTGGCATCAGCAGAGCCGTTGACAATGAAGATGTTATCCGTCGTCCCACCTGGAGGAGTGACAGAAATACCGGTATTCGAAGTCTGAGTGACGATCGAATTCCCAATCTTGTATCCATCAGGTGTCCACATCGGTATCGTATTGAGTGTGCCGCTCCCTGTCACTATATCAACTCCCGGAGGAGTCTGCTGGATCTGATTACCCGGGTTAGGATAAAGTGATTGGGTAAGCGGAGCCGGAAGTGCCGGCGCTGAGATTCCGGAAAGACTGAGATTTCCGTTGATCGTCGTGTTCCCTGCTCCATCAATAAATAATCGCGGAAGATTATTGGTTACAAGAGAGAGCGTGTTAGCATTTTTTGTACCGACATTGACAGGAGCGTCAGTAACAATTTGATGTGTTGCGCTATTACCATCGAGCCAAATGCTGCCGCCGATCTTTTGAATACCGGTAACAAGTTGATCTCCATTAATACGTGAATCCCAAACTCCATCGCCGGCAAAATTTGCAACAGTGGCATCGGCTATACCATTAACAACTAATAGATTGTTGCTTGCGGCAGTAGTAATATTCAAACCTGTTCCGGTACCTGTCGAAGAAATGTCAACGATCGTTGCCCCGCTTCCTGCATTATTGATCGCAGCGACTATTGCACTCCCCGTTCCGTTCTGAAGAATATCCACTGCGGACGATCCGTTCGCTCCGTTATTAGAAAGAATATTAACAGCTTTTCCAACACCGCTTTGTGTGACATTTATCGCATCCGAAGCATTGCTTCCATTGGTTTCCTGAAAATTTGCCGTACGACCCGATGTTCCGGAATGCACTGAATTAAAAGCGTCCTGCGCACCTGACTCCGAGATCTGAACATGACTCGTTGCAACAGGTGAACCGATAGCGACATTGCCCCCGGAAAGAACACGAACCTGCTCTGTATTACTGGTTCTGAAAACCAGATCTTTCACATCTGTCGTGCCAAGAAAATCGATGGCCGGATTTGTTCCGAAATTACCTTTCGTTGTCCATGCTTGCGCATAGGCTGCACCATTATANNAGGAATGGGTTGTCAAATTATAGAGCACCAAGCCCTCGGTAAGAGGTGTAATGGCAAGCTCTTGCGCAGTTGTCATTCGAGGCGGCAACAATCCTTTTGTTGTTGAGCTAAGATCAAGTAATGCACTGAGACTCGGGAATGTGCCGGTGATAAGTCCGATATTATCGATTCCCAAGGAACCTAAATTATCGACAAAGTAGACATTATGAGCGGTGATGAGATCATTATTATCCAAAACAAGGCGACGCGCACCGAAAAGACGGTTGGTCTGTGCGTTCAGATTGGCAGATACGATCAGGATCGCTGCCAATAATACATATTTCAGAGATTTCATGCGATTGAGTTTAAACAGATTAAAATCAGGAAAGAAAATTTAGTCGTCGAAGTGTTATAGAATCCCGCGAAAAATGATGATCAGATCAGCTAATTCGGATATTCCAAAAAGCCAACTATAGAATCTTAGCTTTACTCTTTACAAATATACGGCGATATAACTATTTATTACTCAAATCCATAAAAAACCCTGCCGAATTGACAGGGCTTTATTGAACGGCATTCCAAGATCATATTTACTTGGAGTTTACATCTAATCCGGTCTTAGTGATCTTCGTACTGCCATCGGTCTGCTTTATCACCATTATTGAATTTGACTGCTGAGCGGGAACTGCAGTGGCAGTCCGTACGAGTGAGTGTTTTTTAATTAACTTATCAATTTCCGATTCATTGAATATCTCAGGTTTCTTTCCAGGTTTACTAATGACGACGTTGCGTCCCATATGCGGTGAAGGTTGCAGTGCCGATGTAGCATGGAGATTCCCCTTATTTCTATTGGCTTGTATCAGCTTTTCAAGTTCTAATCCACTGTATTCCTTCACAACTTGCTTCCCTGCAACTGTCGAAGTGACAGTCACTTTGCGCTCCTGGGCAAATAATGAATTCACACTAAGTGTTAGCGAAAGTATTAACGCAGTTCTATAAAAAGATTTTAGCATGTTTATGTAATTTCCAATTTAGAATCTTGTTGCAATGATAGTAAAATTCCCTGCGCCGAGGCCAATCGGTGCCCCGGTAACATTTGCTATTCTTATTGTGAATGCATCTGATGCAACCATCCATATTGTCGCAATAAGTCCGCTTGGAAGAACTCCGGGATCGGGACAAACATATACTCCGTCTTCGAATGTAGGGGGCGGGTTAAAACCGGAAGAATTAAAGAAATTACCAAAACCGAAATCAACACTGCTATTAGCCGGGATAATGAAACCCGGGAATATGTTATTCATCACCAATTTATAAACGCTTGTAACCGGAGTGCCGGTGGGACCGAAAGTAGAACTTCCGTTCACCGATAAATTCCCAGAAGTTGAAATTAGACCGTTTGCGTTGATCGAGGTTGAAGCTGAGCCGCTGATATTTATTGCCGTTCCCGCAGTCGATGTTACTGAGAGATTTCCGCCGCTTAAAACACGCAAACGCTCCGTACCGTTTGTTCTGATCACAAGATCCTGCGGATCAGTAGTACCGAGAAAATTAATAGCAGGGTTTGTGCCAATATTTCCGAAGAGACCCCAGCCAGCTACCTGTCCCCAGACTGTGCCATTAAAGATATCGAGTGAATGGGTCCCTAAATTATAGACGATCAGTCCTTCAGGAGGCGTGCCACCGCATATTGCCGATTCTTGCAAGGCTGTCATGCGCGGAACCAGCAAGCCTTTTGTCGTCGAAAGAAGATCCAACAGGGCGCATGTATTGGGCATCGTCCCTGAGGCATTGATGCCAAGTGAGCTTGAAGAGTTCGATAAGAACAAATGTTTACCTGTATTATCGTCGAGATCAAGTTGAGTGCCGCCAATGACACGTTGAGTCTGACTCAAAGCCAGATTGCCGTTAAATATAAGCGCGAGGAATAGGAAAGATGAAAAAAAATGTTTCATAGACAATTATAATG
>PLXB01000330.1 GCA_003151215.1 Ignavibacteriota bacterium | reverse complement strand
TGCCTTTATCGCCGGATCTGAAGACTGTGCCATCGTTCATTCCGACGAAGATATTTACACCGTCTGATGTAAACGAGGACACTTGTGAGTTCGAAAGGCCGTTATTTGAAGGAATCCAGCTCGTTCCGTTATCGGAAGTATGGAAGATTCCGCCTCCGTTGGTTGCAGCAAAGACATCGGTTCCGAGTACTCCGAACGTATATACAGGATACGCATTAGTCATTCCGAGCAGGGGATTCCATGTCTTTCCACCATCGATAGAGCGATAAACTCCTCCGGTGTCGGTACCGGCAAAGAGCGAATTTCCTGCAACAGCAAGAGCATACACGGTATTATGATTGAGTACCGTATCTACAAGCCAGGTATCTCCATCGTTCTTGCTGAAATATACACCATCTGGTATTCCGGTCCCTGCGAAAATTCCTCCTGCACCGGCAGTGAGAAACACCACGGCTTGAGTTAAGCCGGCGTAAAACGGATATATACCGTTGTTCATCTGTTCCCACGCTTCTCCATTATTACTTGAGCGATAGACTCCGTGCGCTGTTGCCGCGAAAAGATACTTGCCCATGACTTGCAGCCCATAAACAGTGGAATCGGATAATCCGTCATTGATCGCTTTCCAACTGACTCCATTATCACCCGAACGATACATTCCATACTGAGTGCCGGCAAAAAGATTCGTTCCGACGACTGCAAAGCAGTAAACGTAGGNNAACGAGCGCCAAACTCCATAACCATAAGTGCCCGCAAAGAGATAGTTTCCACTTGATACGAGCGCATTCACATAAGTGGAGGTAAGTCCCTGGCTTACATTGATCCACGTTGCACCACTATCAGTTGAGTGATACACACCGCCATTTGCATAAGTACTTGCGTAAAGATCTGTACCTTTCGAGATAAGCGCATACACCGTATTTGTCAGAAGTCCATTATTCACAGTACTCCAGTTCACTCCATTGTTTGTGGTACGAAAAATCCCTCCCCCAATAGTTGCCGCAAAAACATCCTGTCCTATTACAGCAAAAGCATTAACCGGGTCTGCGTTAGTCATGCCCAGTAATACTGTCCAATGAGAGCCATTATCGGTAGAAAGAAATACACCGTCCGAATCGGTGGCAGCATAAAGATTGCTTCCGCTCACGCAAAGCGTACGAACAGAAGTATCAGTCAACCCATTGTTCATGGGTATCCAACTTGCACCGCTATCGTTGGANNAGGAACCAGCAACGCCTCCGGCAGGACCGGTATGTCTCCATTGTGCGCATATATCAGTTGCGATAATGACAGTTAGTAAGAAAACCATTAATGTGAGTTTCTGTTTCATAGTCGTTATTCCTTCATTATTTTCCTTGTTATCTTACCACCACCATCTCCTTCGTCAAAGAAGCTCCGCCTGAATCCAGGCGATAGAAATAGCTGCCGCTTGCCAAATTGCCTGCATCGAAGGAAATTATTCTTTCTCCGGGGACAACTGATTCAGCGAGAAGAGTTCTGAGGGCTCCTCCCTTCGAATCGAAGATTCGTAACGTGGCATAACCGCCGAGCGATCTGAATGTGATATTAGTTATTGCATTACAGGGATTCGGGTAATTTTGCAAGAGTTCAGTTGTTGTAAGAGGTCCGCTACCGGCAACTCCGGCTTGCTGTTGGATGATCGGAATCGTCGAATAGGTATTCAATAATGTTTTCGAGATCTCTGCATCGCTTGTGCCGAACCACTCTTTCAAAACTGAGGCATAAATTTGCCTGAAATCATACTGCATATCAAGATTATCATCGACGGTTACGGATGCAGGAATTTTCGGATTATCTCCATGCATGCCTGCAATAACCTTCGTACCGAATACGAACATTGGTGCTGCAGCGCCATGATCAGTGCCTCCGCTTGAATTCGAAAGGATTCTGCGTCCGAATTCGGAGAATGTCATTCCGATCACGCGGTCTTCCAGAGCATTGAGTTTGAGTTCATCCTGAAAGGCTGAAACTCCCTCGGAAACCTTTGCCAATAATGGGTCTTGACCAGCACGTTGATCGGTATGAGAATCAAAGCCGCCCAGATTCACGACATAGATCTTCGTCTTCAGACCTCCTGCAATAAGTTGCGCGACGATCCTTAATTGGTCGGCAAGTGAGTTTCCACCCGCTGTTGGCCACTGCGAAGAAAGCGTCTTGCCTTTTGCTGCGGCATTTTTTATCGGCGTGCTAAATGTTTGTAATTGCTGGCCGATCGAGCGGATATATTTCAATTCATCACCGGCTCTGGTATTGGTCGTTGCAGTCGTCGTATCATTAATGATATTATTAAATGCTGTCGGATCGCTGAATGCCATTCCCATATTTGCATTGGCACCTTCGAGACCAAGGGTTACAGCAGCGCCGATCTGAATGGCAATAGGATCGGGCATTGCAGCATTCGGATATCCGGTCGGAAATCCCGGATACTCCTGATCAAGATATCTTCCCATCCATCCGGTCGTCAGTACCTGATCGTAATCAGCTCCCGAAAGCCAGATATCTATCGAGCGAAAATGCGAAAAATTAGGTTGCGGGTACCCGACATTCTGCACAATCGCAAGTTTGCCGTCATTAAAGAGATTCTGCATCCCGATAAAATTCGGATGCAGACCGACGGTATCGGAAAGTTTCAAAATATCTTTTTCCAGAATGATAATATTCGAGCGTGCTGCGTTCAGCTCGGAATACTGATCGAGCGGAATAACCGTTTGCAATCCGTCATTGCCGCCGATCAGTTGTATCAGCACGAGAATATTGTCATTAGTATTGCCGGTAGGATTTAGCGAATTCAAAAAAGGATTATTCGCAAATGCTTTCAGGGAAAATCCCCCCACGAGGAATGGCAGTATTGTAGCAGGTGCTGCGGCTTTAAGAAAATCTCTGCGTTTCATGGTCGTTCTCCTTACATTAATTGATATTCTGCAAGTTCAAGCATATATTTCACCAGATTAATAAGCTTGGTGCTTACTGCGGCAATCTTCGTTTCATTTGTCGAATCCTGCATATATGCTGTCCATTCATTCGTCCACTCATAATCGGGCAAGCCTGGCAAAAGTTGATCGTGCAATGTTGTCATTTGCTCTACTGCCAAAGCATTCGGATACAACAGATTTACCAGATCGGAAATCAGAGTTACAGGATTTGACGGATCCGATGATTGCATGGCAAACTTGATCGGGTCGAAAGTGGACATGTTAGCCGTTTGCACCACCATCGAATATTTATTGGTTACAATATCATCCACAAATTTAATTCTTGAATCAAGTGTACCGGAATTTATCCAGAGTTCGTGATATTGCGGAGCCTCGTAATATTCAGGCCAGCCAGCAACATTCGGCGGTTCGAGCAGGGATTGCTGCAGATTCGCAGCGGTTTCGCGCAGTGTGATCCAGTCGTAATACTTACTTGTAATATCGTTCAAATAAGGCAATTGAACGCCCAGGGTTCGTACCGTACCGACAACGAGATCAAGAGGCGTTTTAATAATACATCCGGTATACACCGGGTCATAAAACAGCGAGCTCTTCAGCAATTGAGAGAGTACCGGTTTGATCTCGAAATTATTTGAGATCAGAGTTTGTGCAAGAGGAGCGATGACATCCTGTTCAATTGTATTTGTACTATCGATCTTATAATCTACGAACCAACGGAATATCTTCCTGCAGATATATTGTGCCGTCGCAGTCTCACTAAATATCATGGTCAAAAGATCATCTATTTCGCGACTTGCTCCTGCCTGATCTGATGCTCCTTTGATAATTGTATTTCCATATCTGGCTGAGAACTGTTTATCGGCAGGATCATGATTTGAAGCAGTGAACACTGCGCTTACTGTCTTCTGATCATCGCTCCAGCCAGTCAAAACATGAGCTGCAGCTTTGACATCCAGTTCGGTATATGTTGTATAATCTCCAGTTGAAGTTTCCGGCCCCTTGCCGATAGTGAATAGCTCCTGAAGTTCGCGGCCGTAATTTTCATTCGGAGCAGAAGCCACATTGAGATTTCCGCTTAAGTATCGCAGCATTGCAGGGTCAAGCGTTACTGACTTAACGAGTGACTTGTAATTACCAAGTGCATTAGCCCGCATGAGAAGATTCTGTTTGTAACTATACCTGGCGTCGTTTACCGTCGAAATACCACATGAAAAATGATTATGCCAGAACAGTGTCATCTTCTCTCGGATAGAAATATTCTGCGTAAGCAGAAGATCCATATACCATCCGACTAATGATTGTGAACGGTTGAAATCCTGCCCGGCATTGTAATCAAGGTTCACCCAGGTCTGCCCATCCGGCACTGTATCAAGGTGATACCAGACTTGAGGCGAATCATTAGGAGGAGGCTGATCGGCTAGCAGAGTATCGACAGCCTGAGACATTGTCATCTTTTGAACTGCGGCAATATCGGTCGCCGTTGCACCGTACATGGTACGCCGGAGTAAATGAGCGGCTTGGGAAAATCCCCACGTACCTGAGTATGGATCTAATGGTAGAGATGAAGAAGTACCTTCTTTGTTCATAAATTGACTCCTGTCACAATTCCTATTATTTCACGGGCAGTATGGGAAACTGCACTTGATAATTAAAAGATGTTATCATTAAAGAACGATTCAATGATACTAAAGTTACAAAGAATAAATACGTAATAAAATACGTAGATCAGAGACTCAGCTGAATAACCGGCTCGAGGCTCTGTAAATAATCCAAAAGCCGGACGTTTCGAGAAAGATGAAGCTTTTTTCGAATACTCAAACAGTGAGTTTCGACAGTTCTGACCGAAATAAAAAGGACACTTGCGATATCTGTTGGTTTCAAACTTAGCCTTAGAAGAATGCATATCCGTTGCTCTGTTGGAGTCAAAGAAGAATGTCTTTCGGATAAATGGATAACAAAATCCTTATGAATGGAACGGACGCGTTCTTCAAGTTGCTCAAATTCGTTATCTCTAAATCTTGTGGTCTCAATAAACAAGATTGCATTATCGATTGCATTCTGAGGATCATTTGACTTCATTAATACCAGCTGATCACGGATCGATGATAAGAATGAACCTTTCTTCGCAAGTTGTATAGCGAGCAACTTGGTTTCCCGGGTTATAGATTTTACCTTAGCTTCCAGATTATCCATTTTTATCTTAGTGACTTCTTTTTCCTTTTCCAATCGTTCAAGGTCATGTTCGGTTTGAAGACTTACGACAAGATTNNTGAACCTTCTTGAGCCAATACACAGCTTCGGGATTCAAGCGAAGTTCCTCGGCAATTCGGGCGATTTCCTGTGCAACTTCATGCTGCAATTCAAGCCCTCTTTTTTTTATTTCCTTATACAGACGAACAAGTTTATAAAAAGTACCAAGGGAAGGAAAGAGTGTATGGTCGATTAGTAATTGCTGAAAAACAAAATTAAAGTGTGTTGCTCCTTTGATCTGCTTTTCTAATAAGCTCAATGCTTCAGAATTCAACTTGCCTGCCTTTGAGATCGAGCCATGCAAACGTCCGTATTTCGACAAGGTTAATAAGGCACGGCTTGCAGCTTCTTTCATTCCGAGATGATAAAATATCCGGAATGATTTCATTGCCAGTCGTTTCCCCATTGTTACTTTTCCGATGCGAAGATAAAGTTGAGCAAGGTTTCTCTGATTGATCGCTATTCCGCGTTTATCGTGCAATGTGCGGGAAAGCTTCAGCCCTTCTTCGAAGTACTGACGTGCAAGAACTATGTTATCCAGAAGGGCATATACAGATCCGAGATGGTTCAGGGCACTTAAACTCCGGGGTTGATCCCTTAAAATCCTATATATGGCCAGCTCTTCTTCAAGCACTAACGCCGCTTTATGATGTTCACGAATCACCAGATATGCTACTCCAAGGGAATCATAGAGCGCTCCAAGTTGAATTTTATGAGCTTTGTCGATCTCCAAAGGAGATGGTATCCCCCTTAATATCCGAGCTTCCCATGAGCGTGGGATAAAGAAGTGATCTTTATCCCGTTGTGAGACTGAAGTTTGATACGGAGTACTCATCCGAATATTGAGGATCCTATGTAATTCTATCAGCGTATCCTTTTCGTTACCAGTTGTTAGTTTGGCGGTTGCCAAGCCACATTTCATTTCAAGCACTGCATCAATATCACCAATCTTTTCATAAATACTCAATGCCTTTTTGAAATGACTCTCTGATTTTTTTCGCTGGCCTTGCAAAAGAAACGCCCGTGCAGCTATGGTCATGCTCACTGCCAAAACATCTAATGCAATTCCTTTCGATTCCTTAATACACTGTTGGCATAATCCGATGCTTTTTTCAATATCCACATGCAAGAACAACTCTGCCTTCTTTAGCTTGAGATATATTTTCTTGGATGGGTTACTCTTTTCATGTGCGGCTGCCCTACTTCTTTTGTTACTCATTTGCATTCAAAATGACCCAGGTAAAACCCGCTAAACCGAAACTTTATTCCACTGGTGCCTTCACCGATATGTGGACAGTTCCACAGAAGAACCTGCCTTCAGGCGAATCATCGGTTGGTTGAACTCCCGACCATTTGATTATAAAGGTTGAGCCTTGCAAAAGTTTCTCGCTTCCATTAGGAGAAACGACTTTTAATTGTGCATACGAGTTAAGAGCATAATGCGGGAAGAGAATTTTGAATTTTTTCATGCGTTTATCTCCGTGGTAAACGCACAAATTTAATACATTTTAGGAGGAATCTATTAAAAAACCATGCCCATGGTATTCAGGCTTTTTGTCTGAAATTATACT
>PLXB01000236.1 GCA_003151215.1 Ignavibacteriota bacterium | reverse complement strand
CAAAACGAAGAAAAAGAAAAACGTGCTGCAGAGAAAGAAAAACGCGCAGCGGAGCTTATCATTGCCAACGAAGAACTTGCCTTTCAGAATGATGAAAAGGAAAAACGAGCCGCAGAATTGAGCATTGCGAATAAAGAACTTCTGGCGTTTACGTATGTATCCAGTCATGATCTACAGGAGCCGCTTCGAAAAATTCAAACTTTTGCAGATCGCATATCCGCAAAAGAAAGCCATAACCTGACCGATAGAGGGAAAGAATACTTCCATAGAATACAGGAATCCGCTAAGCGAATGCAAACACTTATCGAGGACTTACTTGCCTTCTCTCGTGTAAATACCGGTGAAAGAATATTCGTAACCACCGATCTGGGCACTATTGTCGAGGAAGTAAAAACAGAGCTCAAAGATACCATTGAAGAAAAGCATGCGATTATTGACGGTACAAAACTTTGCCCGGCAAATGTTATCCGGTTTCAGTTCCGCCAGCTTATGCTCAATCTCATCGGTAACGCGCTCAAATTCACAAAGCCCGGTATTCCGCCCCATATCATAATAACGAGTATGATTGCCAAAGGCGGTGAATTGAACAACGATAAACTTTCACCGGATAAAATGTATTGCCATATTACCGTCAAAGATAATGGTATCGGCTTTGAATCCAAATTTAATGACCGCATTTTTGAAGTATTTCAAAGGCTTCATGACGATGATGAATATACAGGTACAGGTATCGGACTTGCCATCGTAAAAAAGATCGTAGAGAATCACAACGGCATCATTACCGCAACAAGCGAACTGAATAAGGGAGCACAATTTGATATTTATATACCTGCGTAGATGCCTCTCAACTTGGGTAGGAATAGTAAGAAAAAAAGCGAATGCACTCTGCATTCGCTTTTTTGTAGCGGGAGAGGGACTTGAACCCACGACCTGCGGATTATGATTCCGACGCTCTAACCAACTGAGCTACCCCGCCTTTTCAAGCTTAAAGCGAATTGCTAAAAGCCAAAACTTGCATACCAATTGATAACAAATGACCGGGAAGATTTGTTAGGAGCGCCTTTAACGAAGAGCAACTCATAGCAAGTTCCACGATTATGCCCCAAGGATCGTACACACTACCCTATCTGGAACGCCTGCCGGGCGAGCAAAGCGAATCGCCTCCGTTTCTGCTCATGCTCCATGGGCGGGCAGCAAATGCGGAGACGATCTTCTCTGTTGAAGGATTGCTCGATCCGAAATTCCATATCGTTTCTGTTTGTGCTCCATACCCATCGCCGAAAGGCGAATTCGAATGGTTCTTGCCATATGATTATGATCATCCTCTCGAATCATTTAGCGAAGAGCACTTTAAGGATTCGGAAAAAATACTGACGGAAATGATGCTTCAACTTCTCGAAGAAAAGAACGTCTATCCAGAGCGATTATTTCTGATGGGTTTTAGTCAAGGCGCTGCAATGTGCTATATCTTGAGCTTGCGAGGGAATATCAAACCAAAAGGTGTAATAGCCATGAGCGGATTTTTTCCGAGACCGATCGAAACGTGGGGATCGCTCAATACCGATCCGCAATTTCTTATCACCCACGGAAGTAATGATGAAGTTCTTCCGGCATCGGAATCAATTTTTGCCCATAATTTTCTTACCTCAAAGGGAATTTCTTCGGAGTATTATGAGTATAAAGGGAGACATAAGATGACCATTCCGCTTTTGAATCATACCAATGCCTGGATCAAGCAGCAAGCCGGTAACTGATGATCTTCAATAGTCTTGCATTTGCTGTTTTTCTGCCCGTTGTATTGGCACTATACTATGTTCTTCCATTCAAATGGCAGAACCGTATGCTTCTGGGAGCAAGCCTTTTTTTCTACGCCTGGTGGGATTGGCGTTTCCTGGGTTTGCTGGCATTTACGATCCTTATTGATTTTTATGCTTCGCATGCCGTCTTCCGTGCGTCGACACGCAAACGGAAAAAACAGTGGATGCTCCTCTCCGTCATTTCGAATGTTACCGTACTCGTGATTTTCAAATATAGTAATTTTTTCGTTCAATCGTTTGCTATATTTCTTTCAAAACTCGGATTTGTTGTTCATACTCCGATATTGCAACTCGTACTTCCGATCGGCATTTCGTTTTACACCTTTATGTCAATGGCATATGTGATCGATGTGTACCGCGGCGAACTTACCCCTACCCCTCATCTTTTCGACTTTGCACTTTTCGTATGCTACTTTCCTCATCTTGTCGCCGGTCCGATTTTACGCGCACCCCAGCTTTTGCCGCAGCTCACGCATGAGCGAAGAATAAAGCTTGAACAAATACGGGATGGTGTTGCACTCATAGTGATCGGATACGTTCGCAAAGTTGTGATCGCCGATATTATTTCTCCTCTTGTCGCTGAGGCATTTACCCATATGGATTCGCTTGGCAGCGGCGATCTTATTTTGCGCATGTATCTTTTTGCGATTCAACTCTACGGAGATTTTGCCGGATACTCTGACATTGCGCGAGGGGTAAGCAAACTATTCGGTATTGAACTGAATCTTAATTTTGCGACGCCGTATCTTTCGCAAAATATCACAGAATTCTGGAGACGATGGCATATTTCTCTTTCGAGTTGGCTNNGGACTGAATGGAATGTATCTCGCAATTCACAAGGCATATCTTGATATAAGCGGAAAGCAGCAAAAACAGCCGCTGGAACGGGCAAAGTGGACCTTCGTCACTCCTTTTAAGGTCTTTTTTACTTTCACACTGGCTGCGTTTGCCTTTATTATTTTCCGAAGTCCGAATTTTTCAAGCGCATCACACTATATTACCAAGATGTTCTCTTTGAAAGGAGGGATAACGCGCATCGGTTCATCAGTATTTATTTTGCCCTTTGTCTTGCTTGCTTTTGCGCTTGATATTGCCCAGTACACTAAATGGGGTGAGCAATTTGTTGCAAGAACTCCTTTGTGGCAACGCGCAATAATTTTTGGAGTGCTTTTTGCATTCGTACTTATTGCAGGATCTGATAATTCGCAGCCTTTCATTTATTACCAATTTTAATGCAGCGAAAAAGGATAGTCATATTGCTTCTCAAACATTCGCTTCTTATTGCAATAGTAGCCTATGCATTCATTGTGATTACTGTGTATGTAATACCTCATCTTCCGCTTGCCAATCTTCGAACATTCCATGTTATGCTGCACTCACAAATAACACTTGACCGCGAGAAAGAAGAGGCTGCGATCGCCGAAACGAAATCACATCTGCTCTTTTTAGGCAGTTCCGTTGTCGAGCGCGGTGTTGTGGATAGCTATCTCGATAGTTTGCTGGCTCAGCAGCATATTCCTTATTATACGACCAATTCAGGGGCCGGAGGCTTTTTTGCTAAAGCAAATCTCATTATGTTCCGCGCAATGCTTGAGCAGGGTTTACATCCTTCCAGAGTAGTCTATGGTATTTTTCTTCAGGAGTTAAACGGAAATTCTACCATTCATAATGATCTTGACGATAAAGATACTTCGTCTGTCAGACTGAAAGAAAAATCCCTTACCAATGTCATTCTTTATGGGGCAACTGCTCTTTCTCCTTTACTGAACAGCAACAATTTGCATGTGTATCTTTTTGTCATGAACAATGCCTTTCGTGATGTGCGCGATCCAAACTTTTTCCAGCGCCTCAGCTTCGGAGAAAACATGTTTGAGCGCGATTCGAGCTATCTGCTCAACCCCGAATTCCTGACAGATCTGAAAGAGATTTACCGTCTTTGCAAAGAACGAAATATTCCGTTCGCATTTTTTAATACACCCATACGCCCGGAAGTGGAATCGCTTGCCGATCTTCCCTATCTTCATCGGTTAGAGGCTTACCTCGCCGTTGAGCAATTTGCAGTCGATGAAAATATACCTATCTGGAATTTTGATAAAGTCGGATTATTTGATAATAAGGAATTTCTTGATACATACCATCTTACTTCAGACGGAGCCCGAAAGATGAATGCATTGCTTGCTGACAAAATAGCAGTATGGAATAAAGGAATCCCCGAGCAAGATGTCACCGGTGATTCACCTAATAGTATTCGTCGTGAAATCAAGGATTCGCTCGTTCGTACCGTATTTCATTTTTAAGATCGCGCTTCCGAGTTTCGATTCTAAGAACTTCGAACGAAAAAGCCATTCTCCATTCTGCTTATCAACGGAATATGTTTTTTCTGCCGGCATTGCAGTTCTGTCGTCGAATTCATTAAACTCATCTAATCGACTGCATGAAAGATAATAACTTGTTTTTCTGGCAACAAGTGAGAGCCGTAATCTGAAGTTTTCTCCTTCCCTTTTTAATTCATAGGGCGTCCGCGCAACGATCGTTACGATGCAGGAATCATACTGGATCCTGATATCGTGACCGTGAATTTTATCACCCGGCAGAAATTTTCCCCATCCGGGTATGAAAATATCCACATGCGAATATCTCTCTTTTTTCGGAATAGAATACCGGCATTCGATCTGATTCTTATATTGTCTTATCGTTTCGTAGGGTGATCCGCCAACCCATTTATCTTCGCTGGAATATCCGTGTTTTACTGCATCGATCTTTTCCAGGATAAATGAAGGTTCTTCCGGAAAAAACATGCCCAGTTCTTTCTTTGATACAAAGGGATGTAAGCCGAATATAATATTATTTTGATGATCACTATTCAACACGAGGCTCCATGATCTCTGCTGAATAGGTTGGACTAGCCCTCCTCGAAATGAGCCCAAAGCAAAATCCTTCGTCATGAAGGAGTACATATTGACGGCTTTATTTAATTCGGAAGAGTATCGAATCATCTCACGACTTCGTTTTATTTCCTCGATCACATACGGTTCAGCCCTGTTATTGGCAATGGTTTTAATGATCTCTGGAATGCTGAAAGATGCCATTGCGGCAAATGCGACATCCGGGAAAATATGAGTAACCGAATCATTGAAAAAATATTCTCCGTAGCTTGTCATCTCTGCAGATCGCGGATTGAGCGCCGCTTCATTACTTACTCTCGAATTCGAACCACAAAGGCTTCCGTTCAGATATTTTGCCGCATAATCGGCAAGAAGGAATTCAACCATCATCCCGCAGCGCCTTTTCACCACCGTATCCTGAGCGTATTCATTGAGCAGCAGAAGGGGAGTTATGTAGTAATACATATACCTCGGTGAATCGAATTCGATCTGACCGAATCGTACGGTCCTGTTGATAAAAAAGTTTAAATAGGAAGCAGATTCATCATGAATTTCTTTTGACGACTTCCCCATGAACCAGTCGCTATCCGGAAGATCGGGCCATTCCTCAGAAAGTAGATACAGCGAACTGTAATACATCAAAAAATGATTTTCCGTATCACCGCGATACGGAGTATATTTTTTCCAGCACTCCCTGATTTTCGCCTTATAATTATCAGGCAAAATATCTTTACATGAAAAATATAACCCCGCGCATCCATACATCCAAAACATATCTCCGTACTCTCTCGAAAGCAGAGTATCAAGTTGTCGGAGTGCCTGATCCTGATAGATACCGGTTTTTAATCGTGCTGCGAGGACAGAAAAAGTCGGGCGGTAATCCTTTTTCGCAATTTCCTTAAGAACTTCCTGGCGTAATTGAAAAGACTGTGCCTTGGCATCGAAGGCGTTAAACAGAAGGAGCAGCAGAATACATATTTTTGTGTTCATTCTATTTCTACTGTTTTTATTCTCCATACTTGCAAATCAGGCAGACCTGTCTGAATGGGAATTGCTCCGTTGTCGAGCAAATTCTTTCTCCATACGCCTCCATCCAGCGATGCCATAAAAAGGGTGCCACCGATAATAGTCATGGAATGAATATTTTTCAGATCAGCGGATTCGAAATCCCCTTTTGAAGCAAAGATACTTCTTGCACCTCCGGCTAAATAACGATCTCTTCTTTTGATAATGCACCAAAAACTTCCAAGTGAATCAGCACGAATGAAATGCTTGGCACCATTAAAATAACACCCTCC
>PLXB01000393.1 GCA_003151215.1 Ignavibacteriota bacterium | reverse complement strand
GGATTGCTTCGCGTTCGCTCGCAATGACAAATAATTTTAGTGAATAGCACCATACCTCTGTGCGGGAACAGAAATGGGCGAAAAGTGCTTTAGCATAAGAGTAAAATTTTTATGCGAAGGTATCTTTTTGCCGGGTGCGGAAAGATGCCTTCTTTTATTATGGGTTTTCACGTATGGCAGGACATTCGCAAGTATATGTAACCAGGGACAGGCTGACGGAGATCGAAGCGGAACTTCGCCGTCTGAAAATTCATGCCCGAAAAGATATCGCCGATAAAATCGCCGAAGCGCGCGCTCAGGGCGATCTATCCGAGAATGCAGAATACGATGCTGCCCGCGAAGAGCAGGGCTTGCTCGAATTGCGCATTCATAAGATGGAAGTGATGCTGATGAATTCGACGATCATTGATGAATCTTCAATCGCGATCGATAAGGTCGGCATGTTAACTAAAGTCCGGGTCTTGAATAAGAAGACAAAGAAAGAGGCAACCTATCAGATCGTCTCTGCCGAAGATGCGGATTTCGAAGGCGGAAAGATCTCTGTTTCATCGCCGATCGGCAAAGCGTTGATGCTGCATCCCGTCGGAGATAAAGTAGAGGTTAAAGTCCCGGCAGGAGTTCTTGAATTCCAGATTCTCGAAATATCCCGGTAGCCGATTGTATTTTTGTATTACGTTTTTCATTTTTAATTATTCCGCCCGGATGGCGAAATTGGTAGACGCAGCAGACTCAAAATCTGCCGTCAGCAATGATGTGCCGGTTCGAGTCCGGCTCTGGGCACCAGGAGGAATGCAGAAACCGGAATTCAGAAATTCAAATACTGCGGATTGAACGTGCAATAAAAAAACCGGCAAGGTATGCAAGGGGAGCGAAGAGTATGCTGCTTCCTCCGTAAAGCATTGCAAGGGAAGTCCGGCCATCTCGCAAAAGTGTTATGCTTTCATGGCTGAAAGCACTGAATGTCGTATAGGAACCGCAGAAACCGACCGTCAACATAATTCGTAACTCGCGGCTCGATGCAATATCCGATAGATATTCCATCAGGAATCCCATGACAAATGAACCGGAAACATTGATAATAAATGTTGCCCAGAGAAATCCGAAAGGACTGTCGTAAGATCCGGATATCCATAATCCTAATTGATATCGGGAAATTGCTCCGGCGATCGATCCGATGGCAAGGTAAAGATAGATCATGAAGTCTAAAGGATTAAGGTTATTGTTCCGGCGATGATCAGCAAAGCTCCGATAGCGGTTTTCCAAGTCAGTACTTCACCTAAGAAGAGGACGGAAAGGATAATTGCTAAAGCAACGCTTAATTTATCGACAGGCGCAACTTGAGACACCTTGCCGACCTGCAAAGCACGGAAATAAAATATCCAGGATAATCCTGTTGCAACACCGGAGAGGCAGAGAAAAAATATGGTATTCCGGGTAAGGGAAGAAAGAGAACTTGTTCCGCTCTTAAAGAAAACGATTGCCCATGCGATCATTAAGATGACAACAGTACGAATTGCAGTTGCCAGATCGGAATCGATATCTTTTACGCCGACTTTCGCAAAAATTGCCGTCAGGGCCGCAAAGAACGCTGATAATAATGCATATATCCACCACATATTATTCTTCTTTCGATTTTTTGACAATATCCCAAAGCTTCGATATCAGTTCAGGAATGTTTTCGCCGGTAACAGCACTGATGATAAGCGGTTTTTTTCTATCAAAAATCATTTTTAAAAAAGCCTTTCTGTCTTTTGGAGTAAGGGCATCGGCTTTTGTAATCAGAATAATGCGCGGTTTTTTCATTAACTCTTTACTAAAAGCCTTGAGTTCTTTTTTAAGTATTTCATAGGCTTCTTCCGGCGGCTGGATGGTATCGGAGCCGTCAAGAAGAAAAAGCAAGATGCTGCTTCGCTCGATATGCCGAAGGAATTGGAGGCCGAGTCCTTTCCCCTCGCTCGCTCCTTCGATCAGTCCGGGAATATCGGCAACAACAAACGAGCGATGTTCTTCAGGAGCTTGAACGATCCCAAGATTCGGGATAAGTGTGGTAAATGGATAATCGGCGATCTTCGGTTTTGCTGCGGAGATCCGGCTGATGAGAGTTGATTTTCCTGCATTTGGAAATCCGACAAGTGCAACATCCGCAAGAAGTTTTAATTCAAGCTCAAGTTCGAATTCTTCGCCGGGTTTTCCGTCGGTTTTCTGGCGGGGCGCTTGATTAGTTGGAGATTTGAAAAAATTATTACCCAAGCCGCCTCTGCCGCCTTTAGCAAGGATGACTTGCTGGTAGGGAGTTACGAGGTCTGCAAGAACTTCTTCGGTTCCAGCTTTTCTGATCAGTGTTCCAACCGGGACTTTAATGATCAGATCGTCAGCACTTCGCCCGGTTCGGTTATCTGCTTCGCCGGGATTTCCTTCATGGCCTTCATATTTTCGGTTGTAACGGAAATCAAGAAGAGTCGAGAGTTGTGGATCGGCGAGAAATATGACGGAGCCGCCTACCCCGCCATTACCGCCCGTGGGACCACCTTTGGGAATGTATTTTTCCTTTCGCCATGCGATCACCCCATCTCCGCCTTTACCTGCTGCAACGGTGATCTTCGCTTGATCGACAAATTTCATGTATTAAGTATTAATTGGTGTTGAGATCCTGAATCTGAGGCGCAGAACTTCGTAAAGCCTGGCTGCAACTTTAGTATCGGGCAGAACCTTGTGAATTTGCAAAAGAGTATTAAGATTTAATTCAGCTTGTGAATAGTCATCGATCGAATTCAACATTATGATCGCACGATGATATTCATTTTCATTATCGTGAAAAATCTTTTCAATACATTTCGCGCGAAGTTTAGCGCCGATAAACATTTCAAGAGGGGGAGGAATAATGTTCTCTTCTACCGGAAGATGCACATTTGGCGGCGGCAGGACTACTCCGATCTCGCGCAGTTCTTTTAGAAAGGAATCATATTCGGGAATTTGAGGAGTATCTTCAGGTGGAGGAGTAAGTTCAATAGAATCATATGCTTTTTTGAGAAGGGCAGATAATTCTTCCGCCGAATAGTTATTTCGTTCGGAATCTGAAGAAAGTCTCAAACCTTTATCTGTAAAAAGTATGCTGAGTGTCTCCTTGTCAATACTTTCTGTATTTTGAAAGTCATAGAGCGGCTTGAAGTAAGAAGAGATCTCGTTTACAGTTGAATATTTGATGATCAAACGATCGACTTCGCTTAGAAATTTTATCAGATCGCTCTTACGGTCTGAAGGATTACTATTCTGCAGGGAAGCCGTAAACCATTCTTCCATCATTTCGGAAAAATACGGATAGTCGCTTAAAGAACTAAGCCGTGCAAGCATCGCAACGTTAACGTGTATCGTGTCGCTTCCGAAACTTAAATATTTGGGAATGAATGAATGTGGCGTGAGAAGATACAAATAAGTATTTATGAATGCATCAGTCAGTAACCGATGAAGTTTTTCCGGAGTCACTTCCGGTTCCACTGTTTCGCCAGGATATTGCTCGTTAAGTAGAAGCCGCAGAAATGAGGCAGTATTTTTTTGCAAGACGCCACTCTCAAAAGCTTTGGCAACCGTAAATGGAATATTCGAAACGGCTTCCGATTCAGTTACCCACCGCATGACCTTTGCAGCTTTTTCTTCGCAAAGCTCAAATGAAGGGGTGAGATGAGTTATAGTCGATTCCATATGCTTGCAATATTTTGAATGGAGTATAACGCAAAAAAGGAGATAAACATTTACCGCTTAGCCGCAATCCTGATCTCTTTCTGAGTGCCGGCATCGAGGCAATTATATGACCATATTAGGAACAGATATTACTCAGCAAGCCACTTTACATTATCGATCACACCATTCGCTACATGTACCTGCTTTCCGAGCACTGAGTCGAATCCTGAAAAATCGAATGTTGCCGAGAGGCGTGGGATAAACATTATTAAATATTAAAACGACGCCCGAACCTCTGCTCGTGCATTATGTATGACGCTGCGATTAATGCCATCTGCAAGTTCGGAGCGGCCGTTATATCCTGCCGTCATGACAATTCCGGATGCGATCTGTACATCAAGTGAAAAACTCCAGAGCCACGTGCTGCCAGGTGTTCGGCCCTGAGTAAGTGCATAAGGAAGAATGAGCGATGCACTTGAATTCTGAATAATTAGTTCATCTCTTCCGACTTCAATGCGAAGTCTTGTCGAACCGGAGATGCTATAGCGCCCATTGATCGAAAATGTATTCGTTGATGCTTTGAGAATGGGAACAAAGGAATTATCCGAGGCAGCTGAATACCCGGCTTTCAGCCCAAAGCCGAAGAGCGATGCGAAAGGTTCAAACGTCCATTCCGTATTTACATCTACTCGTACGGTTGAATGCGAAGGATCGGTTGAGTGCTCGTCAGTTCTCGCATTGTCGAAAATATAGGCAATATTAGTTTCATTGCTCAGTTCATAGGTCGGTCGGAATCTGTCCCGCATTGAAAACTCCCGGTAATATAATTGTTCTAATCCGGTATTATATTGAATTGCATTCTTTCGTTCTAAGAAACGAAGCCGGTATGATTGCGACGGATCGTTATCCAATATATTTATATCTTGCTGCGTTTCGATAAGACCCCGTATGGTAGATGAATCGTTAAGAAAGTGTGAAAGTCGAAAGAGATAAATATCGGATGAATGAGGATCGCTGCTGTTTTCCTCGATGTGAATTGAGGTTTCAGTGCCAAGAAACGGAAGCGGATTAAATCTGAGGCGCAACGAAGAACGAAGATCAGTAACGGGAAAGAGTGCTTCGGTCGGAACGGTAAGAAGAATGTAGTCTCCTTCGTCACTATATCTGGCAAGCGCAAATTCCTCCGGGTCTTGCTTGCCATTACCATTGAGATCGCCGAGATATTTATAGTTGCCGAGACCTTTTTGCACCGGGAAAAAGATTCGCTCCAATTGCGCGGCGCGCTGCTCAGATGCTTCGTAGATGCCGTCGATATTAATAATGCTATTTGAACTTTGATAGCGGGGAATAAATCGCAGAAGGACACTTGAGACGTCGCCGCCGGCAAGCTGTTTGGCAAGAGTATCCGTATACATTTTTTTTCGATAACCAATATCAATAAGCGATGAAAATCCTGAAAGATTAGTTAGGGATGAAGAAAATTGATAAATTGTTCCGTCGCTTATATGCGTGAACACTCCGCCGCGTGAGCTATCTTCCGAACGGAATTGAATAGAACTGCCAAATTTGATCTTTTCACTAAGTTTAATATCAACTTTCGGCGTGAATTGATCGTATCGAAATGCTAAAGAAGTCAAGGTATCAGTCATTGCAAAGGAGTAGGACGCT
>PLXB01000157.1 GCA_003151215.1 Ignavibacteriota bacterium | reverse complement strand
CATTTTCTCGCGACTTGCTGCATTAATGGCCGGACGCACGCCCAGCGGCTCTTTACGATTCCAGAGATCGCCCCATAATTTTTGCGAAACAGCGCGTTGAAAGCTGAAGTAGGGATTGGCTTCGTTACGATCGAACTCGCCATTAACAACGGTGATCTGATTATCAAGTTCTGTTTGTTTAAAGAGTGGCGAAGTGATCGCAACTCCCATGAATTCCAACCCTTTTTCCAAATTCTGTTTTGGCAAGGTGAAATAATATTGCACATTCTCCTCATGCGTTTCACCGTTATAGACAATGCCAAGCCTATCGACGCGATCTAAAAAATCATCTTCACTCGTATCGCGCTTATTGGCAGTGAAAAACATGTGTTCATAGAGGTGCGATAGGCCGTTAAGTTCGGGAGTTTCAGTGAAAGAGCCATTCTTGACGGCAATCTCAATGGTAACGATCGGCGTCAGATGATTTTCGCAAACAAGCACTTCTAAGCCGTTATCGAGCCTAAACCGCGTCCAGGGCGGAAGCTGGGCAAGCGATGTCGCACAAAGGAGGGTGAGAAAAAAGAAGCTGTAAATTTTCTTCATATGACGATATACTAATCTGCCTGCGAAGTGTTTCAGAATATGGATTTTCAGCAGATACTAACGGTTCCTTTACAAAGACAAATCCCACCGCTCTTCGACGAGCTTTTGCCCCCATAGTAGCTTTTCTGGTTTTTGCCGGATAAGCTGAAAGCCAAATCGTTGATAAAGAGTACGTGCTTGTGGAAGTTTATCCACGGTCCATAGCAATACCCGCTCATATTGTTTCTCTTTACAATAATCGACCAACGTCTGTATGAGCACTTTCCCCAATCCTGAGCCTCGTGCCGCAGGTTCCACGAGCAGCCAACGGAGCTGAGCGNNGCGTCAACATAATCTCCGAACGTGCTATCGAAGCCATATTCTTTTTCATAGAGAATCCGATGTCTTTCGATGATCAGTGCGATATCCTCTGAGTCCCAATGATCTCTGATAAGTATTTCCGGCATGTGCATGTCACTTTCGCGAAAAATTTACTAAACGAAGTATGAGTTCGTCTTGCAGGTCATTGATCTCCCGTGTCGGAATCGTATAATTATTAGTCATGAAACTAAAGGTAAGAAGTTCGTCGTCTTTTGTTCTTACGTATCCGCTGAGGCACCTGATTCCCGTGAGGAACCCTGTCTTCGCGTGGACATTTCCCATTGCACTGCTTTGCCGGAGACGCTCAGAAAGTGTGCCGTCAACACCCATCACCGGAAGTGAAGAATCGAACGCCGGAAATATTTTCTGCTGCCGCTGCACAGCGCGCAAAAGCGAAACAAGATCGCTCGGTGAAATAAGATTCATTCGCGAAAGTCCTGAACCATCGAAAAGTGTGATTCGGTCGGCATCTAAACCAAGAGACGAAAGATATTTTTTCACGGCAATAATACCTGATTCCCAATTCCCTTTACCGAGCATTTCTTTGCCGATGGTTCTCAATAACTGCTCTGAATAAAAATTCTGAGATTTTTTATTTACTACTTTGACGATCTCACTCATCGGTGGGCTTGTATATTGAAGGAGAGTCTGTGCATTTCCGTAGTCAATCTTCTCATCCAATTCAGCCGTTGTCATTGTTCCGCCGGTGATTGTGAAGCCCCGGTATTCAAGCATTTCACGGAATGTTGTTGCCGCATAAAGGGGCGGGTTTTCGACAGAAAGCTGTTCATGCACGCCGGAGGCTCCGCGATCGATCGTACCGACGATCGCTATTGCATTCTCTCCCGGCGCACGAGTTATTTTGATTGTATTCGAGGGAAGATAAACTGAAGTTAGAGACGAATCTTTGCCTTGACTCTTGCTTACAACTTTCGGCTCTCTCGTATTTGCAGCATTATCAATCGTGAAGTACTCAGTTTCCGGTGATATTTCGTAAATCGCTTTTGCGCCATTATGCAAACCCGGAGTGACCGAAACGCTTACACTATTATCGGCAAAAGAGAGCCCGCTCGATCCTGTGGCAAAATAGAAGGGGAGATCTTCAACTGCCCAACCTTCGGGGAAAATATCATCCGTGAAATAATTCGGATCGGCTATGATCGCGCCGTCTATTTTTTCGATGCCAAGCTTTTCCAATGAATCCGCCCACTGATCGAATATAGTAGTCGGGTCCTTCTCAGGAAACATTGATGGAGAGCCGAATGTCGGATCACCACTACCGCGGATAATGAGATCTCCTTTTAAGGTGCCTTTGTGAATTTTACCGTTTGTAACAAGTTCGGTGGAGTAGCGAAAATCCGGTCCAAGGGTACCAAGCGCAGCAGCAGTTGTCACCAGTTTTAATTTTGAAGCCGGAAGAAAATTTTTATTTTCATTCATGTGGAAAAGAGATTCTCCGGTCTTTGCAGATTTGACCTCAATGCCGATAAATGAATTGCCAAACTTTGAATCATTCACGTCATTTTCCATTCCTTGCTGGAGACGTTGTAATGCCTGAATTTCTTGTTGGGTTTTTGGTTGGTTCGGAGCGGTCTGAGGTTGCGCGTAAACTTGCCAAGGATTAGAAAGAATAAGAAAAAAGGGTAAAAGAATGCACACAATTCTTCTCATACACCTGAGCTGAACCGATAAAGCACGAAAATGTGTTTTCACCTATGAAAAATATTCACCGAAAGCTATTTAATAAGAACATGGCACAAGCAGAATTAGTCGCAGAAAGAGCCGCAACCGCCGTAAACGGTCAGGATTTTCTGCCATTAAAAGGAATAGACTATATCGAATTTTACGTCGGGAATGCGAAGCAATCCGCATATTATTACCGCTCGGCATTCGGCTTTAAGCTCACGGGTTATTCCGGGCTTGAAACAGGCCTACGCGACCGCGCCAGTTACGTTTTGGAACAAGGGAAGGTGCGCATCATTCTCACAACTCCTCTGACTCAAGATCATCCGATCAATACGATGCTCGCTAAGCATGGCGATGGAGTCAGCGTGATCGCCATTGAAGTTGATGACGTTGAAAAATCTTTCCGTGAAACGACAAAACGCGGATCTATTGGCGTACAAGAG
>PLXB01000027.1 GCA_003151215.1 Ignavibacteriota bacterium | reverse complement strand
TACAACAACCGGAACACGGATATTTTCAACGTCTTAATAGCCCGGACAGTAGGTGCGTGAATTTGCGAAACTTTTGGGAATATCCGTCCTGTTCGTAGTGCATGGCAAAACGAGAACGGAACTCAGAAGTAAGAGCATACGCCTATATTAACGAGGCTTTGAAAGAATGCGGATGGGACATTCGCAACCCGTCGCGACACCCGAACGGGCAGGTTTGGACGCAGCAAGAGTGCCTCGAAGATGAGGGCATTCGCGCCTGCCTTAAACTTGACCGCCCAGAGAACGTAATCAAAGTAACCGAAAACGCGCTCTGGGTTATTGAGGCAAAGGCTACTCACGGCGAATTAGAGAAGGCCGTGATGGAAGCGCGGGATTATGCCAAAGCAATAAACAATGGGAACCCGTATCGCGCTCTCTTTGTGTCGGGTGTTGCCCGGGGAGCTATCCCTTTAATTCGAACGGAGTACCTTGAATCAGACGGGCGATTCCGTCCCATTACGATAAATGGGCGCGAACCATCCTCACTACTCACGCCCGAAATAGCACGAACCGTTCTTGCGGACGGCCCAGAAATTAAGGATTTAGTGATTGATGAAAAACTATTTCTCAACAGGGCCGAAAGGATCAACGAACACCTGCACAACGGAGCGATTAATAAAAGTGACCGCGCTCGAATAATGGCCGCACTTCTTCGGTCTCTCGTGGAAGACCCGCCACCGAATATAGATGCGAACCCCACTGTTCTCATTAGTGAAATAAATGCCCGCGCCGCAAGCGTGCTGGATAAACATGAGAAGAGTAATTTTGCCGCTCATGTAAAAATAGACCTGCCAACTTCGAAGGATAATCATTTTAAGTTTCGAGAGGCGTTGGTTCGTTCAATACAGGATTTGAACAGCTTGAACATTCGCTCCGCGATGAATTCCGGGAAGGATGTTCTCGGTAAATTCTATGAGGTTTTTCTAAAGTATGGCAACGGAGCAAAGGAAATTGGAATCGTACTTACTCCACGTCACATAACGCAATTCGCTGTCGATGCTGTTGGAATAAGCAATAACGACGTGGTGCTCGATCCCACCTGTGGAACGGGCGGCTTCTTAGTCGCGGCATTCGATGCTGTGCGGAAAAAATACTCTAAGGCTAAGGTAGATGATTTCAAAACAAAAAATCTCTTTGGGGTAGAGCAAGATCCTGATGTTGTCGCTCTTGCATTAGTCAACATGATCTTTCGAGGCGATGGAAATAATGGAATCATCGAAGGGAATTGCTTCAGTAAACACGTTGCCAGGATAAACGGCAACGGTAAAATGGGTTATCAGAAAAACGCACCAGACGCAGAAAAGGATCGCGTCGTTACAAGGGTGCTGATGAATCCACCGTTCGCCCTTAAAAGGCAGGATGAGAAAGAATATAAATTCGTGGAATGTGCCCTGAGTCAAATGATCGACGGCGGAATTTTATTCGCCGTACTACCATACTCCTCTATGGTAAAGCCCAAAAAATATCAAGCATGGAGAGAGGATTCGCTAATAAAGAATAACACCCTTCTCGCCGTTGTAACTCTTCCTCCGGAGCTATTCTATCCCGTAGGGGTGCACACCATTGGTATCTTCGTTAAGCGCGGAATTCNNGGCTATTAAAGAGCAAGGGAAAGAGACTCCCGAATCAGAGGGAGCCGAATGACTACATCGGCTCACTGGATACAGTGAGGAGTTTTTTCTTGAATCCGTTTACACCCATCACCAACATTCCAAAATTTCAGAAGGCCGCACCGATAGATTTTTCAGATTCGCTTTTCGAGCTTGTCCCCGAAAACTATCTCGATCAGGATTCTCCTTCTGAAAAAGAAATGCAGGAGGGAATAGACCAAACCGTCCGCGACACGCTTGCATATTTACTTCGATTCAAACAACTTTGAAGATGGCAACCTTTTCATCCGTAACTATCGAAAGTCTTTTTGAGGTTCAGTCTGGCAAATATCATGCTGCTTCGGAGCTTGATGCTGGAACCGTTCCTCTTATTTCATGTGGTGATATTGATAACGGGCTTGTAGGTTTTTTCGACATTCCATCGAAAGGCTTAAATGAACGGTGTCTCACCGTTGCATATAACGGTGCGCCACTGCTATGCAAATTCCATCCGTATAAATTTGCCGCGAAAGATGATGTTGCGGTACTCATCCCCAAAGATTCATTATCGGACACCGTACTTCTTTACGTTGCTTCTGTTTTTTCACAAATGCAATGGCGGTTCCATTACGGAAGGAAATGCTTCAAAGCAAAGCTGAAAAAGCTCACCGTCAGACTGCCAGTAATTCATGGCACTTCGAAAATAGACGTAGCTTATATCGAACGAATGTTCAAAGTAGAGTGGAGCGACGTTGCTCCTGTTCCCGGCAAAGCGGTACCCATGCCAGCCTTGAAAGGATGGAAAGATTTTGAGTTAACGTCCCTCTTTCAAACGAAGCGTGGGGATTTTCATTCAATCACCGATCTTGCGCCGGGGACATATCCTACCGTCTCTCGTTCTTCAACCGATAATGGAATTGTGGGGTTTTTCGAACGCCCAGAGGAAGCGGAGCTATATGATAAGCCCGTTGTTACAGTCAGTACGGTTGGCGGGGACTCGTTTGTCCAGCTACGGCCCTTCATTGTGACC
>PLXB01000050.1 GCA_003151215.1 Ignavibacteriota bacterium | reverse complement strand
ATAAAATTCTATTTCTTCTGGTCGTCCTCTTCGCTTTACTCGCTCCGGGAGTCATAGAGGCGCAGCCGGTGATCTCGTATTTTATTCCCGATATCGGTACTCCGGGAATGAATACGTATATGGAGATCATCGCTCCGCATGACAGCATCGGAGATTTCGGAGACGATGGATTTTATTATGGGAATCGCGGAGATATTATTCAGATCGTCTGTGCAAATCCATCCGACTCACAGTACGTTCGTTTCGGTCCGTGCATTGTCAGTTGGAAAGGGCGAATGATCGCCACCCAGGTTTATGTTCTGCCCTGGATTCAGGCAAATTCAACCGATTGGCAATCAGGTATTAAAATTCCGATTCAGGTTCTCTTCGACGGACTTCTTTCGAATGCGGACACTTTTTATATCGTCAAGCCGCAGGATCTTGACCCGGGTTCTACGCTTACTTCTCCCGGAACAATCGGCTCCGGCGGAGCATGGGGGATGCGGTCGCGGCGCGGGGCGATGATCGTCGATAGCCTTATTCTTGCAGCTTCGGGCATTTATAATATCAGTGCTTCTGATTGTGATCCTTTTACGCAAGGAAATCAGGGATTTCTGCCATTCATTCTCATCAGCAAAGATAAGATCAGCATTGAAACCAGTTCGGTATTAGATGTGAGCGGAAATGGAATCGATGCCGGCCCCGGCGGCGGCGGCGGTGGAGACGGATTAGTTTGCGGTACCAAAGGCGGCGACGGATTTACCGGTGGAGGGGGAAACGCCGATTGGTATAGTGGCTGCGTCGGGCCGCCTGCCGGAATTGGGACGGGTTTCGATCAAGATGGACTTAACGGAGTAATCGGAGGCGAATCGAGTTTTCAGAATGAAGGCGGCGGCGGTGGAACGGGTCATCCATTCGGAGCAGGAGGCGATGGCGGATTTTTTCCTTCGGGTAATAGCCACCCGCCGGGAAGTTTCGGAGGAGGAAAAGGCGGGCCCGGATGCTGTTCTCCTGAAGAAGGCGGCGGCGGCGGCGGCGGTTTCACCATCCGCGGCTTTGATGGTGGTATACATCCCGGTCATAAAAGCGGCGGAAATATTTATGGGAACTCTGAACTTGTTCCGTATTCGGGCGGATCGGGCGGCGGCGGTGGAAATGTTAATTCACCTGATCAATCCGGTGTCGGCGCCGGAAGCGCGGGAGGCGGGGGCGGTGCGATTATTCTTTATGGAAAAACTTCTCAGATAAAAGGAACATTGAGATCTGCCGGTGGTAACGGCGAAAACTCGTTCAATAATAATGGCGCCGGCGGCGGAGGTTCGGGTGGGGCAATTATATGCGGAGCAAAACTTTCGCTCAGCGTTATGCAGGCAGATGTTTCGATCGGCGTCGGCGGTCTCGGCACCCCATTCGGCGCAGCCGGACAAGATGGCGGCAGTGGAAGTATCGGAAGAGTTCGCTTTGATGGACCTCAATCCGCAGTTCCAATTTCCATAACACCCCGTGCTTCGAAATATATCGGGCCTTCGACGGACGCCTCCGATACAGTTACCAGAACTTTCATACTAACCGGATCGGGTAATGCGAATGAAATTCAAATCCATGTTCGTCCGTTACATGGGCAATGGGCGCTCTCGCAATCTGTCACAAATTACGCGCGCTTCGGAAATAAATGGAAGGCAACCGTTACACTTCCGGGAAATGATTCAGTTTATCTCATTGCCGCCGCACAAAGAATCCTGAATCCTTCCACGGCAATCTATACTACTGAACCCTCATGGGTTCTCTCACAAGCTGCAGCGAATATTTTGTACGTTCTATGTCCGCCAAAGAGTATTACGGCAAATGACTCCGCAATCAATTTCGGAACAGTATCATTATGCGCCGATGTATTCGATACGGTACTAATTTCAAACTTCGGCTGCAATGATGCAACTCAATCTTCGAGTATAGCAGATCTGACGACAGGAGTTTCAATTTCGTATCCCGGAAATCCTTCACTACCGGTTCAAACAATAGATACGATCGTTCTCCATTTGCATCCAAATACACCCGGACTTTCATCGACATCTCTGACCGTTCACACAACGATCGGCGATCTTATTATTCCCATTTCCTGGAGCGGAGATAAATCCGCGCCGAGCATGTTCGTCGCTCCGTCTTTAATTGATTTCGGAAGCATCTCTCGCTGCTCCGAAGCGTTCGATACGATCTTCATTCAGAATTTTGGCTGTGATTCGCTTTCAGTTGCCGATAGTCTTTCCGATGCTGCGATCGGTATCGATATTACTCGCCGGTCGCGATCTTCGCTTGCAACAAGTGAGCGTGATACGATCATTCTGCATTTCACGCCAAAAAATCTTGGAGCGATTTCAGCAACATTTCATATTCACTTCGGCGATCGTGATACAATACTTTCTGTAAAAGCTGACGTAACTCCGGGTGCACAGATCTTGCAATTCACTCCACCGAAGATCGACTTCGGAAAAATTGTGCGATGTAACCCGGTATTCGATACGGTCTATATTACAAGCAACGGATGCGATACGCTTCGTCTTGCCGCAAGTATCGATGATGCAACCTCCGGTGCAATCATCATACGCGGTCCGAAATCTTTCCTTCCGCAAGGTCAGCGCGATACGCTTATCATCTCTTTCCGTCNNGAAGAACGGGACTTATTGCTGCTAATATTTTACTAAGTTATCAGGGTAACGATTCTCTGATTCCTATCTCGGCAATCGGAGTCAACGATTCGACTCCGCTTGTGCTTACGATCACTCCTCCTCTTGAGGTTTATGATTGTGGCTATCTATTTAATATAATATTTATCAATCCGTCTTGCGACTCCGTGAAGCTAATAAGTTTTTCTGTTTCCGGAAACGACACATTGGATTTTGTGATCTCTCCGATACTACCCTTAGACGTTTTTGCAGGCACAAGTTCCACCATCACCGGCACGTTTGATCCTCAGGATTCCGGCATCCGAAATGCAGCGGTGACATTTCATTTTATTCGAACCGATGGCACGATGATCGATAGGACTATCCCGCTTTTAGGAATAGGAGATCTCCGGCATATTCGCGTCATATTGCCGGCTTCTTTGCCTTCCGTTAAAGTCGAACAGAGAGTAAATATTCCGGTCATCTCTCTTGATTCAAGTTCTGTTCCGGTCAGCATTTTCGATTTTGCGCTGCGTTTTAATACCGATCTTCTTGACCCGAATCTCGATCTCTCAACAGGATTATTCGCCGGAGCAACAGTTGATCGATTCAACGTTTCGCACGATAGTATATCGGTGCGCCTTCGTCTTGCAACGCCGAAACAAATTACTCCCGGCCTTCTCTGCGCGATCAATTGTTTAACCTACATTACGGATACGCTTTCAACGGTCATCGCATTGCAGCGCACAGGATTCGGTTCGTTATCATCGGCTATTGAATGTCTTACGACAACAAATGGCGATAGCCTTCTCTTCGCTCTCGATCCGCAATGTCTGGATTCTTCACTCTCGCATTTTCTTCGCGGAAAGTTTCCATCTCTATCGAGCATCGTTCCGAATCCCGGAACCGGTATAGAAAAAATTTCCTACATTCTTCCTGCAACATCAAAAGTTAAGATCGAAATCTTCAACCAGATCGGTCAGCAGCTTCGCGTCTTCACCTTCGCTAAAGAAGAAGCCGGATCGCATGAACATGAATTCGATATTACGGGTCTCCCTTCCGGCAGCTATTTCTTCCGAGTTGAAATGGGCAGCAACTCCGAAATGAAAACTCTCCAGCTTTTGAAATAGTTATCTTCTTTTATTCGGCTATCTTGCCAATACGCCAATTTATATTATTTGATAGTCTAAAAGAGGGAATTTCCATTCAAAATTGCCCAAAAACCTAATTTTCCAATTCCTCCACCTGTAACTATCACCTCTGTGAGGTGTTTATACTATGGAATGCAAGCAGTTACTGCACTTCCTCAGGCTCATCCGGAGCATGGGGTGAATGTTGTTGAATTTACCGCGCATCCGAAACGAAGCGCGGAAGTTGCTGCTCGTCCTTCTGCAATTTCACCCACGAAGAAGAAAAGCGTGCGAAGCGATCTCGAACTTCTGACTGCATTCCGCCAGGGCGATGAACGCGCCTTTGCGGAATTTTATACGCGGTATAAATCCGAGATCTATACGTTCGTACTGCGCATGTTAGGCGGCGATAGTGCCGAAGCAGGCGATGCGTTTCAGGAGACGTTCATTAAAGTGTATGAGAAGATCGAGACGTTTCGTTACGGTGAGAATGTTCGCGGATGGCTTTATATGATCGCCCGAAATATCGCACTAAATGTTTATCGTTCGAAGCGCCCCGAAGAGACCATTGAATTACATCAGAATTTGCCGAGCAATGAGCGGAGATATTCACCCGAATTCAGCGGCGAGCAGAATTCGCTTCGCATCGCTCTTGAAGAGGCGATCACCAGACTGCCCATAGAATTCCGCGAGCCATTTATCCTGCGCGAGTTCGACGGGCTGGCATATCCGGAGATAGCCGAGATCACCGGCACATCGATGACGATTACGAAAGTGCGCATCCATCGCGCAAAGCAGCGCCTGCGCAAAATGCTTGCTCCGATCATTACGGATGAAGCATACATAGGAGAAAAATTTGAACTTTCCGAATCAGAGGGAGAAGAGATATGAAAACCGAAGAGAAAATTTTGAACTATATGGACGGAACGCTCTCGGAAAACGAGAGCGGTGAGTTGCTGCATTCGCTTTCAGTCAGTCCGGAAAAGCGCATTGTGCTCGAGCAGCATATTAAATTGCGCGAATTGACTTCGCTTGCACAAAAACCTTTTGCCGTTCCGCAGTCACTGGAAGCCAGCATGGCGGAGAGATTCCCGGCAATCGCAAGTTACAACCGAGAGTTAGCTGGAGGTGCTGTAATGATTGAACAGGCTGCGCGCCCGAGTTACATTGGAAGAATTGCTGCTGCAGTAGTGGCATTTATTGCGCAATATCCTGTCAGGACAGGCTTTGCCGTTGCTGCGGCTTCGGTGATCGGGTATTTTGCATTATCCAGTGGTGATAAGACAAATAGGACTAACGGGACAAATGAAATTGCGACGGTAGGCAAGGGCCAGGAGCAAATTTCACAAGCTCCGACTTCATCGGCTCCGAAAGAATTACATCAATCGAATGTATCTGATTACTCGCATCAGTCGAATAAGTCTCATAATTCTTATTCGAACTCTTCATCTTCACCGAAAGCGAACGTCCCTTCGCAGAGAGATCGTATTGCATCTATAACTACTCATGCAACACCGAATAATAAGATATTCAAGCAATCAAATATCAATGTGAATGTATCTGATGGGCAGAATATCACTTCGGATAAAGTTGTCACTCCGCCGGAAAAAACTCCTGTTGCAAATAATAATAAGGATGTAGCAGATGCACCTAATGCTGTTGCCGTTCCGAAAAATGAAGATGTGAAGAATAATAAACTAAATGAAAAAGTAGTAACGGATAATGCAAATCCGGCAAAAGATATTGCAGTGGCAACTCCTGCAAAAGATGCTCATTCGCCCAATGTTTCGCTTACCGAGAATAATGTGCATGGAAATAGGCAGGAGCAAAATCCATTTAAGGATCATGATGATANNAGGCTCTTCGTTTGCTCTGCGTGTATACGGAAGTTTGGGCGGAAGCTTTGTGAATGTGCATCAGAACGATGCCACACTTGCAAGCCGCACAGAGACTGCAGCACTTATCGGTCTTGATTATATTGCAAACTCCTATTGGTCATTCGGAGTTGAAGGTGGTAACGCTGCCATATCCCAGCTTATTACTCAATCCGCTCTTCAATCGAGTATGAACGGATTGCCATCGATCTCCCGTGAAATAGTGAATAATGTTGTAACAAACGGATCACAATTCTATGCTCGTGCCGTAGCTCATTATACATTTAATCCTTATGACATGATCCATTTCGAAGGGACGATCGGTGCAGGAATGGCATTCGGATCTTCGAACGCCCCTCTGATGTCCGGAGCAATTTATGCAGGGCATGATTTTAATGAACATTTTGGTCTTTCTGCCGGACTTGCATTTGCAGGAGCTTGGACAGCAGCAAATGCGCAGAATGCTGCCATTCAAGCCGTTGCATCGGGTACCGATCCCATTGGCTATGTAACGACAAATCATGCTTCGGCAACGCTCTTTACTCCGTCGTATGCTTTGCGCGTAGGATTAAAATACAGATTGTGATAAGAATCAGATTATACATATCGCTTCTTTTTGCCGCTGCCATCGGTACTATCGGATGCAATCCCGGAATCATCGATGTTCCGCCGGTGCAAGTGACGGACGCCTCAGCGTATTTTTGGAAAAATTTAGGGGCGATGTATTTTTTGGATTCAAGCAGTGTTACGGGAGGAAATTTTCTCCATCTTACTTTATCTCCTGCCAATGATTCGCTCAATGTTTTTTCTGTAACGGAAAATATCGGTTCGTCATCGAATATTCTGAAATATGTTGCGGGTTCTGACGAAGTAAGCATGAGTGGATTTACGACTCATAGTTTTATTCCGATTCCCGACGGATATTCGATTAAACTTAAATCGGCAACGCAGACCGATACTGTTGCCCTCCCACTACAGCACATTATTGCTCTTTCCAGCTCTCTTGTCATTGCATCGAACGATAGCGCCGGACTTTTCTATTCCACGAATGCAGGAGATAATTGGAAGAAATCTTCGTCAACTCCTGTAAAACCGACCGATCCGGTTATTTTATTTGCCGCAGTTAACGGAAACGCTTATGCTGCAACATATACCGGAAACCTGATCACCTCAACGAACGGAAGTTCATGGAAATTCGCAGAGCAATTCTACCCCAATAGGGTATTGGCAATTGCTACGGATCGATCTACCGGAAATCTTTTTGTCAGCATGAGTAATAATGTTGTCTACAGGCTAAACCAATCATCTGGAAAACTTGATACTATTCGCTCGCATTCAGGGCAGCAATTCACTTCGCTTGCCTATCTTGCAATTGATAGCAGCAGAGGACAAAATGTTCTGGTGGGGGGCACTGCCAACGGTCTTTTCTACCACTTATTGTCTCAATTTGGCATTGACAGTGGATGGAATCTTTCAAAAAACATCACCTCGGGCAATGTCCGGTCAATTGTTGCAACTGATTCCGTCTTTTTTAGTACGGTCGGAGATCGCGTCAATACTTCATCCGATGGTGTAACCTGGCAATCTTTACCCGGTATTGACACCGGCATGCTCGTCTTCGATTCCGGTTTAAATACTATTTCGTGGACAAAACACGGCCAGTTCAATTCATTAAATGGGAATTCGAATATCCTTCCGCTTGGGAAGAGGATCATTAATGATTTCACTGCGTTCGACGGAAATTATTTTGCTGCGACAGATAGTGGAGTATTTTCTGATCTTTATC
>PLXB01000068.1 GCA_003151215.1 Ignavibacteriota bacterium | reverse complement strand
TATCCATGGGCGATAGCATAGAGCATTGGTGCGACGAACAAGCCGCTGATAAAAGTAGCAACACTGAGTGTGGGTACAGCGCGGGTAGGATTATTTGCACTTCGGGAAGCAAACCAGATTGAGCCGAAGAATGCGATCATCCCAACGATCGGCGTGTGGGCGAACGAGAATGCCAGGCCGCTCTGCATAGCGATCAGCGTCCCTGCAACTGCACTGAGGACTGCAATGAAGAAATAGGAATAGACCTTCCGAACGTATGCAAGGCGCGCCACACCGACAAGTTGCAGCGCCTCGGGCGTAAACGAAAAAACTGGATTTGCGTAGTTATCCATAAATGGTACTTAAAAGGCAATAGTACAAACGGAAAAGGGGCAGGGGAGTTTCACGGCAATGAACGATCGTTCAGCAATGAACAATCATTCATGTTCCGCGCTTGCGTATCTTTTTATAATTCACCGGCCTTTTTTCATTGAATGCACTAATACCCTCGCTTACTTCCGGCGATAGGTTGTGGATTGAGAGCCAGTCGCGGGCATGACCGATAGTCATGTGCCACGAGAAGTCCTTCCAGAAATTTAGGTTCTGTTTCGTATATCGCAGACACTCGGGAAGCTTGTTATAGAGCTTCTCGCAGAGTCGTGCTACTGCACGATCGAGATCTTCCTTTGGTACTACCTCATTGATTAGCCCCCATTCGAGCGCTTTTTCCGCAGGAATATCTTCACACAGGAAGAGTATCTCTCGGGCGCGGCGTTCGCCAACCATCAAAGGCAGCCATTGCGTTGCCCCGGCAGCAGCAACGCTTCCACGCGCAGCGCCAACCTGTTTAATAATGACATGATCGGCAGCAATGGCAAGATCGCATGAGAGATTCACCTCGTTACCGCCGCCGACAACCATACCATTGAGTCGTGCAACAGTCGGCTTGCCTATATTCCGGAGGCGCTCATGCATCTCGATAAAGACGCGCATCCATTTATAATAATCATTCGGATTGCCGACGAAAAATTCTTCCTGCTCACGCAGGTCGGCTCCGGTACAAAAAGCTTTTTCACCGGCGCCGGTAATGACCAGAACGGCAATATCATCATCCCATGCCGTATCCTCGAATGCTGTGATCATCTCACGAAGCGTGACAAGATTCAGGCAATTGAGAACTTCCGGACGGTTGATCGTTACAGTTGCAACGTAATCATTTTTTTCATAGAGAATATGAGAAAAATTATACGAACGTTTCTCCTGATAGGGATTGAGTTCTTGAGGTGCACGGGTTCTTGCCATGTTTTATAATGAAATATCTTCAGCAGCACCGATGCACATGGTAACAAGGGATCCTGCAAAACTCATCAGATCTTTTCCGGCAGCTATATTCTCTTCTGAAGCCATCGCCGCTTTGAAAGCATTCTTGTCATCGAAGTACATTGTGCATTGCAAATACGGCTGTTCGGAAATAAGAGCATTTGCAGGAGTAAGCATCTTTGAAAAACGAGTTATTTCCATTTTACGAAGACCAGGTACTTTGCGGATAAGCGGAGTGTGGACATTCTCATAATGTTCATCAAATGCAGATGTATCCTCGGGTTTCTTATAAAGAGCGGTTAATGTTACCATAATAAATTAAAAATTGAGAGTGGAAAAGAGAAGTTCTCCTTTTAAATCTCGATTTATCTTTTTAATGAACTTTATCTCCTCCGCCGTTGCCTGATCCGCTGCTTGGTAATACGGGACCTGTCCGGAAACCGAATGGGTGATTTGCGTGAGCCCCTTCGACTCGAACTTCAGCGTACTGTCCTTCATAGCGGTCAAGATTTTCTTTCATGGCGCCAATGAGAAGTTTCATGTGCTGCGGAGTCATGATAATGCGCGATAACACCCGTGCCTTCGGCACACCCGGTGTCACGCGGGTAAAATCAATAATAAATTCCGCAGGGGAGTGCGTGATAATGGCGAGGTTTGAATATATTCCTTCTGCTTCTTTTTCGCCAAGCTCTATTTGTAATTGCTGCCCTTGTTGCTGATCGTTCGTATCCATGTATATGAGTTTATTAAAAATTTATTTTCCGCGCAATTGATCTGCCTTTTTGAATGCATCTGCTGATTCCTGAGTACGATTGACGCGTACATAAATTTTCCCAAGTGCATCCCAATAGCCCGACTCTTTTGCGGCATCCGAATTCTTCAGAGATTCAAGATTCGCCAGTGCTTCCTTGCTTTTATCCTTTTTATCAAGGAGATCATAATTTTCATACAAGTTAGAATATGAATTATATTCTTTTTTATCGAGCGCTACCACTTTCTCGAAATACTCTGTAGATTTTTCAAGTTTCGAACGGATGGCCTCCGCTTTAGGATCTTTCTGCTCAACCTGGCCCTTTTTAGTATCTTTTTTCGTTGGAGCCGGCATACTCTGTTGATTCTTTTGATCTGCAGCAGCCCAATTCTTATATGTTGCTCCTATGTCATACAATGCAATCTCGTATGCGGGATCAATATCCAGCGCTTTTTGAAATGAGGAGATAGCTCCTTCGTAATCGTCTGATTTCAAAAGGACTGCTCCGTAAGCAGTATAAAGATTTTTCGATGGATGAGTAGCGATCATTTGCTCATATTGGGCCTTTGCCTTTTCCGGTTGATCGAGTTTACGATAAATCTCAGGAATGATCGTGGACGCATTTTCATCTGAGGGATCAAGGCTTTGGATGGCAACATAAAGTGGAATAGCCTGATCGTAGTATTCTTCAGCTTTTGCTTTATCTTTGGCTTCGAGAGCTTTATTTCCTTTGGTATAATAATAATTGGCAAGTTGGCGATACGGATTGGTAGATATACGCATCGGTAGCATTCCTATTTCATACGTATTCGTAAATCGCCAGCCGGTAAGCTGCCATTTATGCGGGGGCTTTGGTGCTTTTTCAAAATAGAAGAAACCATCGTTCGAAAGGTAATGAAAAACTCTCGCACTATCCGATCCGCCGAGATAGACATTTGTATCCTTCGAAGGTGAGCCGCCGACTGCGCTTTCGACTTCCGACGGTTCCATTCTCATTCTCAGTCCCAGTGCAACGCCCTGATCGTGTGTCGAGCGTACTTGTTTCAAAGCATCTTCATACGTTGCAATATATTTTGCAGTATCCTGAGCAGAGAAATAAACATCGCCAAGCAATTCATACGTCTCAGGCTGATCGGGAGCGACTTTCATAGCCGATTCGAGCAAACCGATTGCAGCAGTCTGCTGCTCCTTGCTATCGGGGTTTTGATTATATGCATTCAGACCACCATTATAAAGCTCAACCCATGTATTATGTCGTACTGTCTCAACCATTGACCTATTCTTGATCGCATAAAGCCTGGCAGTATCGATAACCTCAGCAATTTTTTCGTACCGCTTGAGATCATATAAATTTTGCACATAAAGCGCCCAACCCTCGTCGTTCGTCGGGTCTGCTTTGATGGTTTGTTCGAGCATAAGGTTTGCCTTATCCCAATTATGCTGCAAGCGGTAAAGCTTTGCACTCTGCAGATCTGCTCCGCCGCAGCCCAGTAATTGAAACGAGATGACAAAGATCGCCGTGAATAAAAACGATTTGAGAAAATATTTCATAGGGGATACACTGGAATAATAGTAATAAAACGTGCGAATACGAATTGTTTAGAACACGAATATACTCTGTTGAATTTCGTGCAATTGCAAAATACCGGAATTGACGACAACATGAAAACAGAAAGGTTAGGCAATGCCTAACCTTCATTGATATGGTGTTCTTTGTAATCTGATTTATTTTTTGCCTGCTTCTTCGGTCAGCATTTGCGTAAGTAAACGAACGGCGACGCCTGTTCCGCCCTTGGGAATGTAGTCGGAAGCCGATTCGCTGCGAGCAGTGCCGGCAATATCGAGATGAATCCAGGGATAGTTCGTGAAGCGTTTGAGGAAAAGTGCCGCCGTGATTGCCCCTGCCCAGCGGCCCCCGACATTTTTAATATCGGCAACATCGGATTTAATGAGATCTTCATATTCTTCATAGATCGGAAGTTCGCAGACTCGCTCATAGACTTCATCGCCTGTTTTCTTTAACTGCTTCTTCATTGCTTCGTCATTCCCCATCATGCCGGTGGTGACATGACCGAGTGCAACAACACATGCACCTGTCAGTGTAGCAAGATCGATAACGGATTTCGGATTATAACGCTGAGCCCAGATCAGTGCATCGGCAAGAACGAGACGTCCTTCGGCATCAGTATTATCAATTTCCGCCGAAAGTCCGTTCGAATACGTGATAACATCGCCCGGACGCGTCGCGCTGCCCGAGGGCATATTCTCTGCACTTGAAACAAGCCCCACGACGTTTACAGCGAGTTTCAGATCAGCAACGGCTCTCATTGTGGCGATAACTGTGGCTGCGCCGGACATATCGCTTTTCATGTCGCCCATTCCTGCAGCAGGCTTGATCGATATTCCACCTGTATCGAATGTAATGCCTTTGCCGACAAGAACGATGGGTTTTGCATCGGCTTTTTTCGCGCCTTTATATTCCATAATAATGAAACGCGGCTCTTTGACACTTCCCTGATTGACGGCAAGGATACCGACCATATTATTTTTCTTTAATTCGGCCGGTCCGAAAGCAGTGACCTTGAAACCGCTTATCTTACCCGCATCGATTGCCCATTTAGCAAGAGTTTCGGGAAATTTATTATTCGAAGGCTCGTTCTCCATATCCCGGGCGAATATGGTTGCCAAAGCGACGACTTCCGCTCGCTCGATAGCTTTGGTCACTTGTGCTACGGTTGAACCGAATATCTTTCCGTCGTCGGTTAAAAAAGTTACCGTTTCGAGTACGGTTTTAGGTTCGTCTTTCTTGAAAAATTTATCATATTTATACAGACCGAGCAAAATGCCTTCCGTTGCTGCGGCAGCTATTTCTTCACCGTTTCGTCTTCCGGCATGCGGAAGATAGATCGCCAGAGATTTGGATTTTAACGATTGCGCTTTTTTTGCAGCACGCGCTGCGGCACGGCGAACCTGTTCGATCGAGATATTCTCCGGCTTGCCAAGACCAATGAGGATGATACGTTGAACGGCCGCTTCTCCATTTGTGGGAT
>PLXB01000193.1 GCA_003151215.1 Ignavibacteriota bacterium | reverse complement strand
GACGGAAGGCATAGCCATCGCGCATAGATGTCGGACGCGGAACAGGGGCGAGAATTTTTTCTATATCTGATAGTTGCCAGGCAATAACGAATCCTGCATTCAACTCCTCCAGCGTCCGTTTCATACACCATTGGTATACTTCCAGCGCCTGCTTCATTGCAGTATCACCCATCGCTAAAAAGGTAAGGATATCCGATGGCAGTGTCGGACGGAGTAATTGCTTTTCATCGCTTCGCATCACAAATTTCATCGAAGCGGCTTCGGCATCGATAATTTTTCCATCGATGAAGAAACCAAGTCTTCCGACCGGTGCGAACGGCAGATGAATATTTTTTTCCGCTAATCTGCGAAATATCCCTCCAAAAGTTGTAAGGATTGCCGAGGCTGAAGATACTGTCTCAGGTTCCTTCGGAATCGGTCCTTTATATGTTACAAATTTCATACTCTNNAATGAATGACTATCTGTAACGAGAAATATGCAAAGGGAATTCGCTCTATGGAACTCACCACGTAAATTCTACATTCTTCTCCAGTATTTTACTCTCAATACTCATTCAAATAGCATGAACCGTATTCTTTTGATATTTTCACTCGTGCTTTTATTTCCTGCTTGCTCGAAAACAGGTGATAAGCCTTCTATCGCAAATGACAGCCTTCTTGCGAAACCGATGAATGTCGAGCCTCTTCCGGAATTGGTGACGAAGGATACGGCCTCCGGGCTTCTTATCGATCAATCACGTTTCCGGACTCCCGAGCATGAAGCAATGCTGCAGCGATTCGAGCCAATGCAGGTTGCACAGATCTATCGTGACTTCAAAGCGATTCGTAAACCGGGTATCGCGCAGGATCAGATCGATACATTCACAAAAGAAAAAAAGATATCTCTCGATGAACTTAAAGCCATCCTCGAAGAAGGCGATAGACTGGGCTGGGGAAAGCAATAGAAAATATTAAATATGAACAACGAAGAACTGCAATTTCAGGATAGGTCTCCTATTTCATAGTTCATATCTCCTATTTTCCCAACTTCACATGCACTCCACCCGCCGCGGCTCACTCTTCATCCTTGCTGCTGCTCTGTTCTGGAGCACCGGCGGATTATTTATTAAATCTATTTCCCTCGATGCTTTCGGCATATCTCTTTGGCGTTCAACCCTTGCAGCCATTACGCTCTATGTTTTCTACCGAATAAATTTTTCTCCAAGAAGATCTTCTCAAACGCCGGACTCTCGAAAAGATTGGTACTCCCTCCGCACACTTTCAACTGCAACAGTCTATGCTGCGCTGCTGATCCTTTTTGTGATGGCAACAAAACTTACGACAAGCGCAAATGCCATATTTCTGCAATACACCGCTCCCGTTTATGCGCTCTTTGCCGAACCTCTGATCTCCCACAGAAAAATAAAACCTGCTGATATTATTGCTGTCATCATAACGATCTGCGCAATGGGACTTTTCTTTATCGGAAAATTCGAGACGAATTCTACTATCGGAAATATACTCGCTCTTATAAGCGGTATTTGTTTCGCAGCATACACATTGCTCCTAAAACATGAAAAGACAACAGAAGCCATGCGCTGGCAATCGGTGATCGTCGGGCACGTGATCATTGTTGCGATCATGCTGATCTCAGCGATATCGGGAGCAGCAATGATCGTGCCGAAAAATATGAATGAAGTCGGAATGCTCGTCTTCTTAGGAGTGATGCAGATCGGAGTGCCTTATGCATTATTCACCAAGGGTATTCACCACGTTCGCGCGCTCGACGCATTACTAATTTCAATGTTGGAGCCGGTCCTTAATCCGGTATGGGTGTATTTCGGAGTTCATGAAACGCCAAGCGACTATGCCATCATCGGCGGAGCGATAATCCTGACGGTTGTGATTATCCGTGCATTTTTTGAGGGGAGGATGGATGCTACACCCCTCCCAATGCCCTGATAAGATAGTAACATCCTGCGGCGATTCCGGCGGCGGCAGGAATGGTTAGGACCCATGCCCAGATGATACGCGTGGCGATGCCCCAGCGTACTGCGGAAAGACGTTTAAAGGAACCGACTCCGACAATGGCTCCGGTGATCGTATGCGTTGTCGAAACAGGAATTCCCGCTGCTGCAGAACCAAGTAATGTGGCGGCAGCAGCAAACTCGGCAGAGAATCCTCCGATAGGTTTCAGCGCTGTGATGCGCATCCCCATCGTTTTCACGATTCGCCATCCGCCTGTCAGAGTGCCGAGGCCGATCGCGGCATGGGCGATGAGGATAACCCAAAACGGAATATCAAAAGTAGGAATAAGTTTATTCGCAAAAAGTAATCCGGCGATTATACCCATTGTCTTCTGTGCATCGTTCGTGCCGTGACCTAATGAATATGCCGCCGCCGAAAAAAGCTGTCCTCGCCTGAACCATTTATCGACGGCAAACGGAGTGCTTTTCCTCGATGACCACGTTACGATAAGCATGATGAGAAATCCGAGTACCATTCCGATGAGAGGGGATAGTACGATGAAGAGCAGCGTCTTTGTCCAGCCGGATGCGATGATGGGGCTGAAGCCACCGACCTTAGCGATCGCCGCTCCGGCATATCCTCCGATCAGCGCATGCGATGAACTTGTCGGCAACCCCAGCCACCATGTGATCAGATCCCAGACGATCGCTCCTGCAAGACCGGCAAGAATCACGTATGTCGTAACGATGGATATATCAACCATTCCCGAACCGATTGTTTTGGCAACTCCTGTTCCGAAGCCGAATGCAGCGACGAAATTAAAAAATGCAGCCCAGATCACTGCCTGACCCGGAGTCAGAACACGCGTTGAGACGACGGTAGCAATAGAATTCGCCGCATCGTGAAAACCATTGATATAATCAAAGATCAGAGCGATGCCGATAACGAGATAGACAAGTGTCATGAGAGAGAAGTATAAGAGCTATGCGTATTTGATGACAACACCCTCGATCACATTTGCAACATGTTCGCATTTATCGATCGCATCTTCGATATCGCTGAGAATTTCTTTAAGTTTAATAAGTTCGATCGGATCTTTCTGTTCGCGGAAAAGACGGGCGATAGCATTATGATAAATATCATCTCCGGCATTTTCGCAGGTATTAATATGCTCGCAAAGCCGATGAATCTCTTCCCTGTTCTTCATATTCGAAAGCAGCGGTACTGCCTGCGCCAGACTCTTAACGGCGCTGCATAAGGTATCGGTAAGATCACGAAACTCATTTGGGAAAACCGTTACTTCATAGAGCACTGTACGCAAGGCAACATCTTCCATCAGATCGAGGATATCATCAAGTATCGATGCAAGAGCAAAAATATCTTCTCTGTCAATCGGCGTAATGAACGTCTGTGACACATCATTGAAAATATCATGGGTAATGATATCGCCGCGATGCTCGGCATCTTCGATCTTTGAGATCAGAATCTTCCGCTCGGCTGGAGAACCGGCATCCAATAGCAAACGCAGATCGGTCGAAGCCGATTGGATATTACCAACGTTTGCTGTGAAAAGATCAAAGTATTTATTTTCCTTCGGAAGGATGCTGCGGATAAAATTTGCAAAGCCCATGATAATATTATGAAATTGTTACGAAATTATTAAGACAAAATTAAGGAGGAAACGGAGAGCGGGCGGGAAAACGGGATGAATTTAGTATCGGAGGTGGACTCTTAGTCCGTCAATATTGAATATGAAAAAAGAAGGGCGGACTGAAAGTCCGCCCCCACTGAATAAAGAATTTCTTATTTTCAATTCACTCTAATCCTGATCCTTCAGGCTTACATTTTCCGGCACATGGTGCTTGAGCATTTTTGCTTCGACAATGAAGACAACATCTTCGGCAATGTTAGTGGCATGATCGGCAAGGCGTTCGATGTGGCGCAGGAGAGCCATGGCATGGGCGGCAGGTTCGATCTGTATGGGATCGCGACGCATTTCTTCGATCAGTTCGTTGAAGGCTTTCTGGGCAATATTATCAACAGAGTCATCGCGCTCGAAGATCGAGCGGGCAAGTTCAGCGTCATTGTTGATAAAGGCATCAAAGGCATCGCGGAACATCTGTGTCGATTCCGAAAGCATCTGCGTTATTCCAACGCGTTCTAACATGGGACTTGCTCCTTCAAGTGGTTCGACTCGCTCGGCGAAATTCACAGCAATATCTCCGATGCGCTCGAATTCGCTATCAATGCGCATGGCGGCGATCAGCATCCGCAGATCGACGGCAACAGGCTGTGTCAGGGCAAGGATACGCTGGCATAAACCATCGACCATCAGATCGTATTCATTGACGCGCATTTCGCGTTTAAAAACAAAGCGCGCAGCCTCCATATCCGTATGCAATACGGCGCGGGAGGCAAGTTCGATCTGCTCATCAACCAATGAACCCATGCGGATAAGCAGGACGCGAAGCTTCTCCAATTCATCTTCGAAATGGCGGTGAATGCGCGGAGTATTAAGTGCTGCTGACATATTTTCTCTGTTAGTACGTAATAAAATTCTTCTCGATCCCATTTTCTTAAAGTTCATTTATCCGAACCTTCCTGTAATATAATCCTCTGTTTGTTTTTTGACCGGGTTCGTGAACATATCTCGGGTTTCGCCGAACTCGATCAATTCGCCAAGATAAAAGAACGCAGTGAAATCGCTGACGCGCGCTGCCTGCTGCATATTATGTGTGACGATAATGATCGTATACTCTTTTTTTAAGGCAAAGATCAGTTCTTCGATCTTCGAAGTAGAAATAGGGTCGAGCGCGGATGAGGGTTCATCAAAAAGGATCATTTCCGGCTTCATCGCAATGGCTCGGGCAATGCAGAGACGTTGCTGCTGACCGCCCGAGAGCT
>PLXB01000127.1 GCA_003151215.1 Ignavibacteriota bacterium | reverse complement strand
TGAAATGCCAATAGCATCCGAAAAGCCCGAGCAGAAATGGGATGCCAAGCGTTTTTGACCAATCGACTCCGGCATCCTGCTTATCGTTTTCACGACCGATGAAATTCCATTCGAGATAGCGATGGTACATGTGGTCGGTCTGGTAACGCCAGAAGAAATCCCAATCGCTGGAATAATTTGTCCACGTTGCTCCGGTATGCCCGCCCGTTTCATCAGGTGCGCGGCGAGGCAATGGCGGACGGTAGCCGTATTGATCGCGATTGATAAAACTTGTCAGCCGCGCCAGAGTCTTCGGAGCATTTTCATTCATCGGGGGATCCTGATTTGCACGGACGACCATCATCAGATAGGTAGAATACCCGACAAAAAGAAGAAGGCATGCCCAAATACTGAGATTGAGCAGCGGTTTCTTTTTCTTTTGCGAATACCACAATCCATAGATCGAACCGGCAAACAATGCTATAGCTATAGCCTTCGCACCTCCGGTGCCGCCAAGCCATTCGACGATCTTCGAAAGGACAACCTGAAATGCAATTAGGAATGCCACAACCGAAGCTGCGACCATTCCCAGCCACGACATTACCGTCACCTGAGTCCGTCTTCTATAATAGATAAGCATGAAGCAAGGAAAGATCGTCAGGAGTGCAAGCTGATGAACACCCATGGAAAGACCGATGACATATGCGACGAAGAGCAGATATTTTTCACTATGCTCTTCATCGGCATGGTCATACCAGATCAGCATCAGCCAGGGAATAAGCACAATAAAGAATGTACCGAAGGAATAGACTTCACATTCAAGGGCATTAAACCACAGACTATCGGTGAAGCAATAACTGAGCGCTCCGATGAGTGCGCCGCCGTAATGGGTAATAATATCGGCTGTTGATTTAGGTTCGCCGCGCCAGAGTTTGATCAGGCGGACGAGGGTCAGATAAACAATAGTGATCGTACCCGCAGAAGCAAGAACGGCGAAAAGGTTGTAGCGAGCGGCAGGATCAGCCATCGTCGGAAGCATCATGGCAATACGCCCGACGATCGTCCACAGAGGCGAACCAGGCGGATGCGGAATTTGCAATGCCCAGGCAGCAGCCGCAAATTCGCCGCAATCCCAGAATGGAATCGACGGCTGCATCGTTATGAAATACGTCAGGAATGCCGTAAAAAAGGCGACGCCTGCAAAAAGATAATGTGTTCTTTTCAGATTCATCGTATGGTGAATTTAGAAATTCAAAAATACGACGGATATAGGTTGAGGTTTCAGAATCGGGTGATTCTATCCTCAGTGGGACGGACTTTAGTCCGTCAGGAAAGTTCGGACGGACGAAAGTCCATCCCACTGCAAAATAAGTATTAAATGTAACAACATCTAATGTTCATACGTATATTTGCACTATGGATATCGGAGCAGAAATAAAGCAGAGCAAATTCAAGAACGAATATCAGAAGCTCGTCATCAATATGGGCTTTACTTCAAGCTGGATGCAGCGCGTAAGTTCGTGCAAGCTGAAGTCGTATAAATTGACACCGCAGCAATTTAATATACTCCGTATTCTTCGCGGCCAGCAGCTAAATCCTGCATCCATCAATTTGCTGACTGAGAGGATGATCGATAAAAGCTCGAATGCGTCAAGGCTTGTCGATAAGTTAGTCAAGAAAGATCTTGTGAAACGGCATGAATGCCCGAGTGACAGAAGGCAGGTTGATGTCGTGATTTCGCAGAAAGGACTTGATCTTCTTGCAAAGATCGATAAAGAAGAAGAAGAATGGATGACGGAATTTAAGGGACTTTCGGTTTCCGAAGCGAAAGAACTGAACAGACTGCTCGATAAATTACGAGGATAATTTTTATTTATGTATAGGGTGCAGATAATGAATCTGCAATGTATTCACAATCATGTATAGGAGAAGTAACGTATGAAAGTATTAACAACAACAATAGCACGTATCATTTTTGCAATACCATTTGCAATTTTCGGAATCATGCATCTTACCAATGCCGATAAAATGGCAGGGTATGTTCCGATTCCGGGCGGGGCATTCTGGGTTTATCTGACCGGAGCGGCGATGCTTGCAGCCTCGATCAGCATTCTTTCCGGAAAGCTGACAAAGATAGCATGTTTATCGCTGGCAGCCCTGTTACTCATCATTATTGTTACTTTGCAAATTCCGGGACTTTTCGATCCGGCACGTATGCAGATGGCAATGGGCGGACTTTTGAAAGATACAAGTCTTCTCGGAGGAGCGCTGCTTATTGCGGGAATTTACAACCGCGAGAACGAAAGAGTACATATTTAATGGCAATTATCACCGTTACGGCAACGATCGGCAAGGAGCATTACAAAACAGATCTTCATTATAAAGATCTGCACTTGATCGCCGATGAGCAAAAAGAAAATGGAGGCGAAGGCCTGGGACCCGATCCTTCAGGCCTTCTCGCTTCGGCACTTGCCTCATGCACTGCGATAACGCTTCGGATGTATGCCGATAAAAAAGAATATCATGTCGAAAAGATCGAGGTGGAGATCGCATTTACCAAGAAAGATATCAATGGTGTAACGCATTCTCTTTTCGTTCGGAAGATCAGGATCACGGGTAATATCAGCGACGACGAGCGCCTGCGGCTCTTGGCGATCGCAGATAAATGCCCCACTCATAAAATATTAAGCGGAGAAATAGTTATTACAACAACTATCGAATAATATGAGAGAAGTCACAAAGCATTACACGAACGGCGAAGTAACCGTTGTCTGGAAAAATACTTTATGCATACATTCGGGAAACTGTTTTCGGGGATTGCCGGAAGTTTTCCATCCGTTGAGAATGCCCTGGATCACACCCCAAGCATCGACAACGGAACGTGTGATAGAACAAGTAAAGAAATGCCCCTCCGGCGCACTCAGTTATTTTATGAATGACCAAATGCCGGTACAGATAGAGACGGAAAAAAGTTGAAGCAATGCCGGATGGCACACGTGAATTGCCGATGATGGATGATGAATAGGTGATGACGGTAGTTCACGCTTCTAAAGGCGGTGCGGAGTGATCCGCACCGTTTTATTTATTATGGATTATCCTTCATCAATCTCAGCACCACTGCATCGCAGAACCGGTACCCTTTTTTCGTAAGCCTCAAATAATTTCTGGCGTGCTCTATCATTCCTTCTTCGATTAGCATTGGTAGTTCAGGATGCTGGAGAAGGTCTTCATCAAAAGTATTTTTGAAGGCAGCGAGATCAATTCCCGTTGCACGAAGCTGAACAAAGAGGATTTCCGTTCGGCGTTTTTCGAGAGAAAGTTTTTCGGAATTGATACGCGGTAATTTTTCTTCGGCAATCATTGCACCATACTGATCAAGCGAGGAAATATTCCATGCCCGCATTCCGCCTAAAAATTCATGAGCGGAGGGACCGAAGGAAACATAATCTTTGAAGCCGTCCCAATAGACGAGGTTATGATGCGCTCTTTTTGGGGGGCCTTTTGCATAATTGGAAATCTCATACTGCTCGTATCCAGCACCGGCAAGCTTTGTCTGAACAAACTCGAATAACTCCGCCGCATCTTCCGATGCCATTTCGCCGACTTGCCCAAGCTTGACCATCCTATTAAGCGGCGTGCCCTCTTCGACGGTGAGATTATATGCGCTGATATGATCGGTACCAAGTGCAAGAGCTTCATCTAATGAATATAAAAGCTTCTCCTTTGTCTGGCCGGGCAGTGCAAACATCAGATCGAGGCTGACATTATCGAATCCGGCTTGCCTCACAAGTTTAATAGCAACCCTTGCTTCATCTGCATTATGTATGCGGCTCAACCACTGCAATTCATCCTCATTGAATGATTGTACTCCGAAGCTGAGACGGTTTACACCAAGTTCCCTATAGCCGGAAAGTTTATCGAGTGTAACGGTTCCCGGATTGCATTCAAGCGTGAACTCAACATCATTGGCAATAATAAAATATTTTTTTATCTGAGAGATGATAGAAGATAATTCCTGAGGACTGAGCAGCGATGGTGTTCCACCTCCGAAAAAAATGGTTTTAAGATTGCGTCCGAGGAGTTCGGGATACGATTTTATTTTGAGATCGACTTCTTCGCAGATCAAATCAACAAATCTTCCTTGTGAACTTCTATCTTCAATAGAATAAAAATCGCAGTAAACGCATTTCGTTTCACAAAATGGAATGTGGAAATATGCCGATAAGTCCGAACTCATTGTCTGAACCTTGATTTTATGAGATTCAATGGATTAATAAGATTTTAAAAACAATTCTGAAAATCATTACAATCTCTTAAAATCATAGTTCAGACTTCTAGTGTACTCCATTAAGTATTCTTCCCCACCGGATATTAAATTTCTGAATTTCATCGGGATCACCCTCTTGCGGAGCATACGGCGGATTGAACATTGACCAATAAATGAAGAGCGCATTGCCGACAACATTATCCAAAGGTGCAAAACCCCAGTACCTGGAGTCAAGAGAGTTATCGCGGTTATCGCCCATCATCCAANNAGATCATGATCACGCCCTGATCTCCGACCTTCACCGAATGCCCTTCACGCTGAATAATGACAGCCCAGGCATCATAATTATTTGCATCAAGTGGTATAACATCGCCTTTTTTCGGAATACGGATCGGCCCGTAGTTATCACGATTCCAATTGTGATTTCCATTCGGAAAAAGATTCCCTCCCGGCTCGGGTCTGCCTTTCGGCATTGTATCGGGACCGAGAATCAAATGCTCCGGATTTATCATCGGCAAACCATTAAC
>PLXB01000380.1 GCA_003151215.1 Ignavibacteriota bacterium | reverse complement strand
GCCGATTGCAGATAATGTTATAGAATACGTGGTGAAGCTTGTGGCAAAGTCGCGCCCGAAAAATGTCAGTGCTCCCGATTTCGTTAAAAAATATATCAGCTACGGAGCAGGGCCGCGCGCATCGCAATACCTCGTGCTCGGGGCCAAAGTTCGTGCGCTGCTCGATGGCCGCTTTACTCCTTCCATTGATGATATTCGTGCCTTGGCAACATCAGTGCTCCGTCACCGGATCGTGATGAACTTCAATGCAGAAGCGGAAGGTATTTCGACGATCGACTTGATCGAACGATTGACGAAAGAATAAAAATTGAGAATTGCGAAAAAAATATCCGGCATAAATCTGTTAAACTCACCGTTAAATATACGTTTCATCTTTCTATATTTGACGTTTGTCCTGCTTTTGTTTCCTCTTATCAGCCGCGCTCAAATAAAATACTGGGTCGAATTCAAAGACAAAGACATTCTATCCTCCGAGTTCAAGCCCGGTAATCCCATATTTGAAAATACTATAAAGCAATTTGTCCCGAAAGCTCTGAAACGCCGCTCTGAAGCACTTGGCACTATGCACATAGAATCTATTGTCACGATCGAAGATGCTCCCGTATCATCGAAATATCTCGATTCATTGCGAGCTATCGGAATTGAGCCAATCACGATTTCATCGTGGGCAAATGCAGTAAGTGCATTTCTTACAGATAAGCAAATAAAACTTCTGCGCCAATTGTCATTCGTCGATCGACTGAAACCCCTTGCGACGGCGGAACAAAATACTTTGAGCATGCAACGCCTTGAATCAATTTTTCTGCCCTCATTAAAAATTTCTCCTGATAACCCTGAAATCCTTCCCATTCCGGCCGGCTACGATACAATTATCAATCATTACGGGTTAACAGATACGCAGCTAAGCCGGATTAATGTCCGACCCCTTCATGCAATGGGATTTGATGGAAGCGGCGTAACACTGGGCTTTCTCGATGCAGGTTTTCGCTGGCGTGCGATGCAGGCAACATCAATGCATCATGTGATTGCCGAATATGATTTTATTTTTCATGACTCTCTTACCGCAAACGATTCGCTTGACGTACCCGATCAGGACGCTCACGGATCGCTTGTCCTTAGTACTGCAACAGGTTTTTTCCCTGATAATATTATGGGTCCGGCCTATAATCCCGATCTGCTTCTTGCGAAGACCGAGGATATTCGAAGCGAGCGTCCGATCGAAGAAGATAATTACGCTGCTGCATTAGAGTGGATGGAAAAACTCGGCGTTGATATCACCTCGAGTTCGCTCGGATATTTTACTTTCGACAGCGGCTATATCAGTCATACATACGCCGATATGGACGGGAAAACAACTGTCTGCGCTATGGCTTGCGAGAGGGCAGCAAAACTCGGAATTCTATGCTGTACGGCAATGGGAAACGGCGGAACGAGCGGGTACCCGTATATCATTACTCCGGCAGATGCCGATAGTATCATCTCAGTAGGTGCACTCATGTTCAACGATACCCTTGCAAGTTTTTCTTCACGTGGCCCAACATTTGATAAACGGCTCAAACCGGAAATTTGTGCGCCGGGAGTTGCAGTTTGGTGTATGACGCATGACGATACTTTCACTCAGGCAAGCGGCACTTCGCTTGCAACACCTCTGATATCCGGNNGAAGCAAGCGCGCAATCAATTCGCAAAGCGATCACGAAGACAGGGGTTCTTTTCCCTGGCCAATTGCCAGACACAGCCTATGGTTATGGAAGACTCGATGCGTATAGTGCCGCACTTTCGCTTGGCATGATCATCGGAACAGTACACGTATGGCGGATCGATTCCATTCATCATCTTGAGGTCGGTATCGCTGCCAATAATACGATCATCAACCCTGAGATTGTTTTTGCGATAGGTGATCATGGCGCTTTTAACAATGCGATTCCCCTGGATCTTGCAACTGATTCCCTGATCTATACTGCTGCATTTCCGCCGCTAAAAAAAGGGCTTCACATATATTATTATATCGAAGCAATTGATGGCGCAGATACAATTACGCGCCTGCCTCGCAACGCACCCGATTCCGTATTCAGCTTTTACGTTGGCGATACAATTGTTACTCCGCCATCCGGGGTAAAGGCAAATACGACGTCCCCGGAGTTAACACTTTCTCCGAATCCTGCTCATGATATTATTAATATTCGCGCACAAACCGATGAAGCTGTTTCCTATAAAATAACCGATGCGCTCGGGCACGAGATCCTTGTTTACGATGCGGGACCGAATATAGATGAGATTCGTATACGATTAAACAGATTTGCTTCCGGTACGTATTACGTTCAAGCCCGATCGGTTTCCGGAAAATTTATTAAAAATGGAAAGTTTATTGTTGTTCCCTAAAAAATTTTTTCTCGATTTTATTAAGTGAGTTTTCTCAATCCATTCGTACTTTTTGGTCTGATAGCAGCGAGCTTTCCGGTGCTCTTCCATTTATTTGCCCAACGCAAAGCGCGGCGTTTGGAGTTCAGCTCGATCCGCTTTTTGCAGAAGCTGGAGAAAACTTCCATGCGCAAAGTCAAACTGCGACAGATACTTCTGTTGATATTACGTACTCTCCTTATTATTTGTCTTGTCATGGCATTCGCACGCCCGGCACTGCGCGGATACTTAGGCGGTTTTTTTGGAACCTCACATGCAAATACCACTCTTGTACTGCTGATCGATAACTCCGCATCGATGTCGCGCCACGATGCCAGCGGAACATATTTCAAACAGGCAACAGATGCAGCATTGGAAATTGCGAATGCAGTTGAAGATGGCGATGAAGCCGTTATTATTCCGCTTGCATCACTCGAACGCGGAAAAGAATATCCGCCTCTTCATACTCTTGCCGATATACGAAATGCGATCTCTCATCTTAGTCTTGCCGATGCGCCGGCAAGAGTTGAAGATGGACTTCGCGTTGCAAGTTCTGTGCTGGCGAAATCATATAATATCAATAAAGAGATTTATCTTATCAGCGACGCACAAAAAAGAAATTATGCGAAAGAAACATCTCTAAATAAGAGCGATTCGGCAGGCTCGCGTTTAAAATTATTTGACGAACGGACAAGGTTATTCATCTCCGATATCGGCGAAGTAGATAAAAGCGTCGGGAAGAATCTTTCTATTGATTCACTGAAAGCGCAAACAACGATTTTTGAACCCGGAAGACCGCTGGAGTTCGAAGCATATATTCGCAATACAGGCGATGGTGCCGCCGAAAACGGAGTTATCTCGTTATTCTATAATGATGAGCGTGTAGCACAACGCTCGGTTACAGGACTTGGACAAAATAAAACAGAGAAAGTTTCGATCAGTGCACAGCCGCGCGGAGCAGGAATTCTATCTGTGCGCACAGAACTTGAGGAGGATGCGCTACCCTTCGACAATAAACGCTATCTCTCAGTTACACTTCCTTCAACGCGTCGAATCGGAATTTTCATTACACATGAAGGCGACGCACAGTACATAAAACTTGCTTTAGAACAAACGCTTTCAGAAAATAATGAGATCCCCTATTCGGTTGAGCTTCATCGATTGGAAGAACTTCGAATGCTGCCTTCGCTTCGTTCACGGCTCGATGCAGTGATGATGGGCATTGGAGCCGATGAAATAGATGCAGGCGACATGAAAGCATTGAAAGATTATATTGCCTCCGGCAAAGGCGCGGCAATATTTGCTTTGAGCGGAATGGCGCCGCAGCAATTCAATTCATCAGTCAGTACTGCTCTCGGGATTCCGACAATCGAATCAAAAGAAGGATCGGCAGGACCGGATAAATATTCAAGCTTCGCGCAATTTGATTTTGCTCATCCATTCTTCTCCGGCATGTTTGAAGATAAATCGGGAAGCCTTGTTGCTCGCGGCATTGAATCACCAAAAGTGTTCGAATACTATCGCTTTTCCCGTGGCGGCATTCCGCTTATTATGCTTTCAAGCGGTGCATCTTTTTTAACCGAGGCTTCTATCGGCAAAGGTAAAGCGCTGATCTATTCCGTACCGCCGACATTTTCTTTCAGCGACTTCCCGCGCAAAGCGATCTTCCTTCCCCTTATCCGCAGAACCGCTGCATATCTATCTTCCGTCGGAGCGAAAGATGAAAATGAAGATGCGCAATATTATACCGATGAACCATTCGACATCATGCTTCCGCAGCTTGGAGGTGAGCAATCGGGGTTGAAACTGCTCGTCAAAGCTCCCGACGGTTCTTCGGAACGAGTCGAAAGTATCGTCACCGAAAGCAAGTCCCGCATTCGTATCGATAATGCTCATGCTGCGGGAATCTATACGATCTATAAAGATGCAGAGGCGAAAGAACCTGTCTCGTCGTTTGCCGTCAATATCCGCAGCGATGAAGCCGATCTTCGCCGCGCAACAAAAGAAGAAGCAGATTCCCTCGTCTCGCCTCTCTTCGCAAAAACGAAAGAATCCATTGTTCGTCTCGATCCTGCAAGCAAAGACCTCACAAAAAAAATAAAGGAATCCCGCTTCGGAATCGAATTATGGCAGACATTCCTTGTAATCGCATTGCTCTGCGCGATTGCTGAGATGCTGATCGCAAGAGAAGCCAAGAAGTCTGAACCTTGATTTTATGGAATTTTTAAAGGATTTTTGGGATTGGATTTTGACCTTTATTGAAAGAATCTATCGTTGCTATTCTTGTTAGTTGAGTCTTCACATTACTTATTTCGGTCATGAATAAATATCTCATCCTTACTTTTTGTTTTATTCTGGTTTCCTGCAAAAATAGCACAGAGACAAATGTGCTGCCAACGCCAAAAAGTGTGATTATGCCTTTAGCGATTAACAATGAATGGGCATATATTGATATCTTTGGCGGAGGTGGTCCTATTTCTTTTACAAATACTGATACCATAAAATTTATTTCTACATTTGTTTTCGGTGCGGATACTGTTTATGTCAATCCGGTGGAAACATATTATACAAACCGAAGCGATGGATTATGGACGGAGACTTATGGTTCTCCAAATCAGACTTTAATTGCAAAATATCCTGCGCAGCCCGGCGATATATTCGGACATGATTCTTTTACTATAACAGTTCCATCTGACCCGATTCCGAACGATACACTAAGTGCGCAAATAGTAGTAGATTCTATAAATGCTTTGGTTACAGTTCCTGCGGGAAATTATACATGCTATAGGTACAGGGCAGATTATTACGGTACAAAGCATATCCTGGTATATAGACAGAATGCTTACTATTCGGTTAATACCGGGATGATAAAAAGAGAATCGTTTTGGCTCGATAGCGCTTCGCAGCAGTTGAAACTCAATGAATCGTATCAGCTTACCAAAGCGATCTTGCATTGAAAATAATTGTCATACTTCAGGGGATTGCTTCGTCGGACTGAAGTCCTCCTCGCAATGACATCCTTTTCCCAGTTTTTAATTTTACATTTTTAATTTTTAATT
>PLXB01000387.1 GCA_003151215.1 Ignavibacteriota bacterium | reverse complement strand
GCTCGTCGGCACGCCTCTCGTCGTCCTGAACCGCGTCGTCGCCGCCGGAGACGACGCGACGCTCGCCAACGGCTACCACTGCGGCGCGGAATCGGGCTGGGTTCCGGTCAGCGCATCAAGCCCCAGCCTTCTTGTTCGCGAGATCGAAGTGCAGAAAAAGGAAAAGTCACAGGAAAGATTGCCGATACTTCCGGCACCGGATTTGAAAGCATCGAGCAAAAGTTAAATTTTTATAAGTTGTGGGGCGGACTCTTAGTCCGCCCGTTTTTTATAATTTTACTATATGAAAAAATCTTTTCTACTTGTTCTCACGATCCTCTGTGTAGCCTTCCCTCTTTATGCCCAGCGCTTAAGTGACCATACTATTACCGTGATCGATAAAGCCACCGCCGATGAACTGGAGCGTTCGAAAAGCCAACTTAAATTAAACGGGTTGATCGATCCTTTTTTTATCTCGTACACCGTAAGCGATAATAATCGCCTTGATATTAACGCTTCGTTCGGGGCATTGACACGCTCGGCATATACACATCAACGCCAACTGAATCTTCGATTGCTTATCAATAATTATCAACTCAATGACGAAAATTTCGATGCCGGAGGCGGAGGAATTTTCGGCGGAGGTAATCAGATCGATATGAACTTGCCTGTCGATGACGATTATAATACGATCCGTCGTGCATTTTGGCTTGCCACAGACGATCTTTTCAAAGAAGCAAACGAGACCTTCACAAAAAAGAAAGCCGCATTAGATCGCAAGCAGCTTACCGACGAAGATAAAAATCTTCCTGATTTTTCTATGGCGCCGAAAGTTGAAGTGATCGAGCCTCCGACTGATATTCCGATAGACAAAACCAAACTGGAAAAACTTATTCGTGAGACATCGGCGATATTCACCCAATATAAACCGATCCAGAATAGTAATGTTTCACTCTCTTTTAATAATACGTACGAATTCATTAAGAATACCGAGGGGACCAATATTCGCAAACCGATGACAACCTGCGAACTTATTGTTCAGGCAAGCGCACAGGCTGTGGACGATGGCGAACCGCTTTCGCTGGCTTTTACTATTTCATCGATCTCACCGGATGCACTTCCCGACCGCAAGCAATTATTTGAAAAAACTGAAAAACTTGCCCGTGATCTTGTTTCGCTGACTATTGCCCCGAAGTTCGAAGGAATTGAATATACAGGTCCTGTACTTTTCGAAGGTGATGCGGGAAGTGAATTTCTTTCCGAACAGATCATCGCAAAATTATCAGCTCAGCGCGAAGATGTCTTAGGAGGCGGCTCAGTTTTTTCGTTAGTAAGTAAGGGACCGACATTCCAGAAAAAAATCGGCACACGTGTTCTTCCTGTAACAATGACAGTTCGAGATGTTCCGCTTATCAAACCCAAGTCACATTTCCCTTATCTCGGTAATTATTCTGTAGATGAAGATGGCGTAGTGCCAGGCGATCTTACTCTTGTTGATAACGGCATTCTTAAAACCTTATACATGTCGCGTACACCAACCAAGGAAGTGAAAGATCCTAACGGACATTCAAGACCATTCAGCGGCGGCATCGGTACGGGATCGACACCCGGTCCCGGAGTTGTTGAAATCACAGATAAAAAGAGTATGAAAGCCGTCGATATGAAAAAAGAACTTCTCAAGCGCGCGAAAGAAGATGGGTATGATTTCGCATTTATCGTACGGTCGATGCAAAAAGGGACATTGCTTTTTTCCGAAGGAATGAGTAATATCGGTGATGTGCTCGAAGGCGGCAAATCGCTTTCTCCATCACTCCTGTATCAGGTCTCGGTAAAAGACGGCTCCGAGAAACTTATCCGCGGAGTCGAGATAAGCTTTCCGACACCACGCGATCTAAGAGAAATTATTACTTCGAAAGAAATTGTCATAAAGGATATGGGTTTGGCAGCAGGATCAGGCGGAAGCTTTTTCTCTTTCGGAGGAAAAGTCCCTGCCACCCTCATTGCTCCTGAATACGTTCTTGTTCCGGAACTTGAAGCGCGCAAGAAAAAGACCAGTGCCAATCCGACAAAACCGGTGGTAGATAAACCGTAGGATTTTATCGTACGTTATTAACTCTTCCAATCACCGCATACATCCTTCCCGATTGCTCTCTATCTCTGCGGTAGGAATGCAAGTTGAAATCTTTGATAGTACAGTGTGAGCTGATTTCAATCTGCTCTAAAGGTATACCGCCGATAAGCAATTGATCGCGGTTGGCTTTCTTAATATCTAAAAGACATTTCCCGTTCGGAAGTTCTCTATAATAATCTTTCTCAAACAATGTAGCAACTTCAGTCCCGACTTCATAATTATCTCCCGAAGCTGAAGCGCCAATAAACGCATACATATTTTCTGCTTTTGCGCCGAGTGAAATAAGTTTTCTTGCGGTATTTATCGTAATAAGCTGTTCAGTGCCTCGCCAGCCGGCGTGAACTGCTGCGATAAGTTTTGTAATGGGATCGTAGAGAAGAATCGGTGTACAATCGGCGATACTGACAGCAAGAAACACATTTGGTTCAGCCGTCACTAATGCATCGGATTCCGGTACAATACCCTCATTACCGTATACTACATTCACATTTCCGGAATGTACTTGATTCTGATAAACGAATCTTGCCCCGGGAGGTATACCTATTGCTGCATAAAATATGCGTCGATTTTCCTCGACATTTTTAAGATCATCTCCGACATGGCTTGAAAGATTCAAACCATAGGGGTATGGCGAGACACCGCCTTCACGTGTAGATTGTGCAGCAATGATCTCGGAAAATTTCCTAAATATTTGAGGTAAGATGTACATCACTATTCCGTTTTATATAAGAGATTTCGATTCTTCACAGCCTGAGGTCTTTTATACTTCGGTCTATCCGATAAATAATTCTTTAATATATCTCTCACCTGAAAAAAATCTTCAAACGGATCATACGGTATTCCTTGCTTTGAGCAGAAACGAGAGAGCATATCGCGGGCAAATACGACATCTGAAATTTCTACAGGGCAATGATCGGAATACCCGTCGCCGATATAGACGATGGTATCTTCATCTGCAGAGGTCGTCAGGATCGTACCGCATTTACACGCTCCACAAAATCTGCATGATTCTCTGGCATGGGGAAATTCAACGCTCAATGAGCCTGATTCTGTTAGTTCAACAGTATTAGCATAATAAGGAATATCTATTCCGTAATGCTCTAAGATCGGACGAATATACAGTGAGAAACCGTCACTAACAATTGTCAATTCGACATTGGATATAGCACAAAAATCGACAAAATCTAAAAAACCGGGACGAAGCAGTTCAGAGGCAAACATCGCTTTCATCTCTTCCGGTTTTGCTCCATGCACAGTTTTACATGCTTCGGCAATACATTGGGCTGCAGAAAACTCTCCGGTATTAAATTTTTCCCATACTTTAAATGCATATGGATCGCCGAACCGCTTGAAGAGCTTATCCCAAATGTCGTTGATAGTAACTGTGGCATCGAAATCGCAGTAAATATGATACATGAGAAATTAAAAAATCAAATTTAGAAATAAGCGTTTTCGTGTAAGGATATTCGTATTTTATTGTTTTTCAATTCTCAATTTTTCATTTTTAATTTTCAGTAATGCCCGAAAATAATGCTCCACTTCTCGTGCTTATCGACGGAATGGCTATTGCCTACCGTGCCTATTTTGCCTTTATCGGTCATCCGCTGACTAATGCTCGGGGCGAAAATACGAGCGCAGTGTATGGCTTCGTCAATGCCATACTCCAATTTCTCGAAAAGCATAAACCCGATTATGCCGCAGTTTGCTTCGATACTGCTGCGCCGACGTTCCGGCATGTGATGTATCCGCCCTATAAGGCGCAGCGCCAGGCAATGCCCGATGATATGCGTCCGCAGATACAGATCATTAAGGATATTACTAAAGCCTATAACATTCCTCAAGTCGAACTCGATGGCTTCGAAGCTGACGATATTATCGGCACGCTCTCGCATTTGGCGGAGAAGAACAATCTGGAAACAATAATTGTCACTCCCGATAAGGATTTCTGTCAGCTTGTGACAAAAAAAATAAAGCTGATGCGCCCGAAAGATGCTTCTGTAATGGATCTGCTTGACGAAGAAGCCGTCGAAAAGAAATATGGGCTGAAGCCCCATCAGTTCATTGATTATCTTGCTCTTGTCGGAGATGCCAGCGATAATATTCCCGGCGTCCGAGGCGTCGGCGAAAAGACTGCAACTCCCCTCCTTCAGCAATATAACGATCTGGATGGAATCTACAAAAGTCTTGAAGCGATCACGAAGAAAGCTCTCAAAGAGAAACTGACGAACGAGAAGGAGAATGCTTACCTATCGCAGAAACTTGCAACGATCAATACGGAAGTGCCTTTGGAGTTCACGGTGGATAAACTCCGCTATACAAAACTTCCTGATTTCCGAAAACTCGAAGAAATGCTTAAAGATCTTGGTTTTAAGACACTGCTCTTAAAGCTGAGATCCGAAGAAGAGCAATTACTCGGCGCAGAACCTGTGCCGGAAGATATTACTGTTCCAGAGTTACAGGAAACTGCAGAGACCGAAGAAATTCATATCCCGATCGATAGCACGATAAAAAATATTCATTCTACTTCTCTTAAGTATCATACTATCGCAACAGGAAAAGAGCTGGATGCGATGATTGCTCAATTAACAAAAGCTGAAGAATTCTGCGTCGATCTGGAAACAACTTCGAACCGGGCAATGACGGCTGAGATCATCGGCATATCATTTTCCATGAAAAGCGGCGAAGCGTACTACATTCCCATTTTGCTTACGAAAGCTAATCCAAATATAGACGATTCCCTTTTCTCATCGAACAAACATGATGAAAGATTGCAATCGAGCGAGCCCAATG